>CANFNN010000082.1 GCA_947448095.1 Bacteriovoracaceae bacterium
GTCGTGCTAATTCCTTCGAGTGGTGGACCGTTTGCTGAACCACGAGATCAACCAGAATCTGATTCACAATTAACTCTTCGCCCTTGAGATTTAAATTCTCTGACCTCTCCACTTTATTGGCCGCAACATTGGAATTGTTATCTAAGTAGTACAATTCAAAACCATGGCTTTTGGCATTCGTAGATGAGTTAAAATGAATCGATAAAAAAAGATCCGCTTTAACAATATCCGCGAGATCAGCTCGCTCTTGTAAGCTTACCGCCCGGTCCACGCTGCGGGTTAAATAAGCAGTGGTCGATTTTGAAAGCTCTTCTTTTATTTTTTTTGAAAGCCTGAGCGAGAGATCCTTTTCAAAAACTCTCCGGGAGCGCTTAGAATCTAGATGTCCAACCGCCCCTGACTCTTCTCCTCCATGCCCGGGATCAATTAGAACGACTTTGGCCGAAGCAATTTGAGAAAATACGAGGAGAGAAAGGAGAAAATACTTCATTGGTAATAGGCTGTTTTGATCTTGTGACGAGGAAAATAAAAAGACAAAATCTGACGATAGTTATAGCCACGTTTGGCCAACTCTAATGCGCCTAACTGGCAAAGTCCTACCCCGTGCCCATAGCCTGAGCCCTCAACATGAATTTCATTGTTCTTACTCGACATGATGAAGTTGTTTGAAGGCAGAACCTCACGACCAGCGAGATTTCGTAGGTAAGACTTTTTGACTATGTGAAGTCTGTCCCCAGCGTAAAGCCGAAGCTCAGAATTATGCAGGGAATCTGGCATGATTCTTATGTTCTGATCGATGATGGCATCGGAGTAATATTTTTTTAAAACTTGATCAACCATGTTCACAAGTTTTGTGTTTTTTAATTTGGCGTTCCAGTCTTTCATGCCTGTTTTCTGACAAAAAGTACAATTCACTGAACGGTAGCCCTCTTCGACTCCACCCCAAACCTGATCGGGACGAAGCGTTTTTCCGCCACACTTAGAATGAAAAAATGCGGGAGAGATTTTCCCACTTGGACCAATTAAAATTTCACCTTCAGTTTCTCTCGAGGCCAGAAGTGTTTTTTCTGTCGCATCAAAAAATGTTCCCGAAACTTGGTCTTTCTCAGAGGACTCAAGGTCATATAACTTACCGGAGTTAGATTTACTCAGCCTTTCATAAGCGTAGGTTCTGGCGGCCACGGCCTGGGCCTTCAAGGCCTCTACAGGCCAGGTGCCATTCATTTCTTTGGATAATAAAGTGGTAATGTAGGCTTCTAGCGGGATGGAGTTAACGAGGTCACAACGTTCTGTTTTCGTATCGGACAGGAGTTGTAATTCGCCCTGATACTTATGCTTGCCCCAAGAAATTAAACCCGTAGGTGAGCTCAAAGAAGCAATCAGCAAACTTCCATTTTGCACTGTTTGTTTTTTGTTTCGTTGAGAACTGCAATTAAATGAAATCGATTTGCGTCCATTGTATTGCTGGGAGCGATGTTGAGTGTGAATGATCTTATGCAGATCCATACCTTCGACCACGACATTATGAAGAGATTTAGCTATTAAAACTTTAACAGACGGAACTGCAGCATGTGCACTTGTCAGCAGAGTTATGAATGATAATAAACATACTGTTCTAAGCAAAATTCCCTATCCTTGGAAATTATGTTTGAGTTCCTAGGTATAATACCCGTAAACCGCGGAAAAATCAGAGTTTTTTTAAGTGCTTCATGATTTTCTGCATATCGATCCATGCAGTCTTTTTCATATTCTGATTATTTTCAATGATACTAGGGTGAAACAGAGGAACAACCACAAAAGTTCCAATATTTTCTATCTTTCGATTAAAAAACTCGCCATGAACTTGCGCCAAACGCTCTTGTCCTTTCAGGATCTTGTGTGTGGCGTTGGCACCTAGGGTAACAATCACTTCCGGAGTATAAAAACCGGCCACCTTCATCACTTCGCTTGATATATCGATATCATTTACCATTGTGGGGTAAATCAGGACTTCTTCATCCGTTAACTTCATGGCCGACAACATACGACTAAAAAGTTCAGCTGTTTTAAATGTAAAGGCAGCGAGGAGTTGATTAATAAATCCCTCCTGAAGTTCGGCCTGAAATTCCTCAAAATTCCTAAAACTTTCAGGCACAAACATGATCCTGACTTTATTTGGGGATTTATTCTGAAGGCATAGATTCAGTGTCTGTTCCTGTACAGTGAGCTCTTTTTTTAGGTCTGAGAATTGAGTAAATTTTGGAATACCATCCCAAACTGGTTCAGGTTTAACTCCTATTTCTCCGCCTGAAATTTTGATGACGGCAGCAGGATTGTCTCCCAATTTTTCTTGGGCATATCTTTCGAGAGACTCCATGATTTGAGCTTTTTCTGAGAACTGAGTGGTCTGAGTCTTAGGAAGAGATTTCTTAGCTGAAGGCATAGAGGCCCAACTGACGTGACCTAGTAAAGCCTCGCCAAATGAGTTAGGTAATTGGGGCTGCCGTAATCTCAATAAATTTTGCTTAAACAACTCATCCATGGCTATTCTTAGCACAAACGGGCCAATATTTCCTAGCCATAATAAACCTAAATCCTCCTCCGGAAATAACCGAAAAAGTGTCTAAGTGAGGAGAATATATGTCTGACATTGATTTTAAGTTTGAGAATTTTGAAGAATACTTTGGTGGAGCGGATCAAGTTAAGAAAACCATTGATGAATGCAAAGTCTGTGGCTCAAAGCTGCTTCTCTCTCATATGCCTGATTATAAGAACCTACTCGTTCAGGAAACTGCTCGTTGTATGGACTGCGGCTGTGGTAACCGCCGCGTGATTCACATTCTCAATTAACTTTCTGAGTCCTCATGCAAGTAGGCCCTAAGGGCCTTGGCCTGAGGACTTTTGAGTCCAAAATAATTCATCAGATCATTCACTGAATATTCTTTTAATTCTTTTTGAGTCATTGATAAATTCGCTAATACTTTTTTCTTACCTTCTTCTCCCAAACCTTTCACTTCATCAACCCAGGTCGATAAAACTCTTCTTGATTCAGCTTTATGGTGCAGTTTTCTTGAAAAGCGGTGCGCTTCGTCTCTCATCGATACAATTATTTTAAATAGTGATGGGCATTTTGTAAGGATATACGGATTTAATCTTCCCGGAATCACTAGTCTTTCTTCAGATTTTACCACTTCAGTCGCTCGAAGATTTCCTGTCGTGAGATCTTTGGACTTTGCAATTCCTACGACCGGTAATGAAATTTTTAATTCATTTAAGACTGCTGTCACGGTATTCACTTGGGCCACTCCCCCATCAATGACTAGAACGTCAGGGAGATTTCCATGACATATTCTGCGGGAAATAACCTCTCTCATCATCGCAAAGTCATTATTTCCTTCAGGTAGTTCTTCCAGATGATAATAGCGATACTTCGCCTTATCAGCTTTTCCTTCTTCAAAAACAATTTGAGAAGCGGTGGGAGATTTTCCCTGCCAGATGGCGACATCATAACATTCAAGAATTCGTGGCCGCTCTTTAAGTCCTAACAAATCTTTTAACTTATTGAGCCCAATAAAAACACTATCCAGATTTGCCATTCGTACGCGCTGGGTTTCTTCAGCGTGTTTACGGCTCATTTCTATTAATGGCAGATATTTTTTTGAAAGCCCTAAGACTTTATCTACTCCAAAGGTTTTGAGTGCTTCAGTCATGGCACTCATTTCACTTTCTTCAAAATCCAAAACCACTATTTGTGGGGTGATCTCTTCTGGGTCAGCGTAATATTGAACAATCTTGGATAATATTTCCTCGTCGATTTCCTCAATCAGCTCGCCCTTCACAAAGTTAAAATTCTTGTGACCTAAAAGAAGGCCGGAGCGAATCATATAAACACTCATGTCGACTTCATCACTACCATTGCAGTACGACCACACATCAATATTTTTATCTGTTTGAAGAGACTCGACTTTTTGGTCATAAGAATTTTGTAGGAACTCTTCTAAAAGTAAAATATGGTCGCGAATAATGGCTGCCATCTCGAACTCTTCGTTTTCTGCATATTGATTCATTTTTTCTTGTAAATAATGAATCGCACGCTTGGCCTTGATGGGACCCTGAAAAAATCCCATCGCCGTATGCAAAAGTTCCTCATAGGATTTTTCATCGATTAGGCGCACACACGGAGCAGAGCACTGATGCATCTGATAAAGCAAACAAGGTGTTTTGCGACTTTTATATTCACTCAAAGAGCAATCTCTCAGACCAAAAGATTTAGTCAGGACTCGCATAATCATGGAAATATTTGAACCGGTTGGATAAGGCCCGAAGAACTCCTTGCCCTTGGCTTTTTTAGGCCTTCTTATGTATTCGAGTCGTGGGAAAGGTTCATTCCAGTTGACCTGTACATAAGGGTAGCTTCGATCATCTCTGAGACGAATATTGTATTTAGGAGCATGTTCTTTAATAAGATTGTTTTCTAAGACAAATGACTCAGCGTCAGAACGGGTGATAATAAAATCGAAATTTTCGACATGGCTCACCATGTACTCAGTCTTTAGGCCCTTGGCAGATTTATTAAAGTAGGAAATGACTCGGGATTTTAGTTTTTTTGCTTTTCCCACATAAATCACCCGACCATTCTTGTCCTTCATCAAGTAACATCCCGCTTCTTGCGGTAGGGATTGGGCTTTCTCGAGTAGTTCGTCGTTCTTCGTCATAGTTAGTTAGCTTTACGGATAACGCTCTCCTAGGGTATACTAGATAGATTATGCTCTATATGAAGCGTCCTTTGTGTTCGCCTCAATTATAAACTAAAAGGAAAATTATGTCCCAGTTAACGGTTGGCAAGGATGTGCTCTCGTATTGCACTAAGTGTAAACTAAACCTAGGCCACACCATTGTTGCTATGAAAGATGTTAAGCATATTGCTAAAGTTAAATGCAATACGTGCCTCACTCTCCATGCGTATAAAGATCCTTCGGTTTCTTCAAAACAAAATAAAACCCGAACTAAAAAAACTTTAATGAACCCTTCAAAGATCATTTCAGTTTCTGACCTTTGGATGGAAAAGATGTCTAGCACGAAGAAAAAATCAACTCCCTACTCTATGGATTTGAAATTTTTAAAGGGTGACATCATCGACCATACTAAATTTGGTCCAGGCATCGTTGAAAAAGTTGTTGATGATAAAATTGAAGTCATCTTTCGACATGAAATTAAAACTCTGGTCCATAACAAACCATAAAATAAAGGAGACTTCGGTCTCCTTTTTTTTTACCGTCTTTCCTGTTCGCTCCACATATCGTCCTCAGTATCTGATTCATAATCCACTTTTGTCGTCTCCTCATCGAATGAGTAGGACTTATCCTGCATCGAAGCGTCCTCATTATCCCAGACTAAGTCTTGAGCGTCCGATGAAGTGTTGGAAACGGGAGCCTGCACTCTTGGGGAAGTTGAGACTTGATCATCAGGAGTAAATTCATAAATCTCTGTCCCTGGCCCCTCGCCCTCATTTTTGCCCTGATCTCCACCTCTTTTCAGATGAAACTTCTTCCATAGGTTTTTAAACCCACCCTTCACGTCTTGAAATTTTTCGCGAAATTGATTTTGACTTAGCATAGGGACCTCCTGAGGTCAGTTTCCCTCTTAACCAGCACGTCTCATGCCACAACAAGGAAGATCTCCTACGTTTTGAGAATAAGTTTGGGAAAAATTGCCCAAAAAAAAGGGACGTCCGAAGACGTCCCTGAGTTAATCATTTAATTTGGATTAAGATTACCAGCCGCCCATTCCACCGTTAAAGCTAGCGTTAAAATTTACCCCAGCATTCATTGGACTGTAGCCAGCACTTCCGTATCCACCGCCGTATCCACCGCCGTATCCACCACCATAGCCGCCGCCTGAACCCATTTGGTAAGCAACACCTTGGCCTTGAAGCATTTGATCATATCCAGAAGTCTGATGACTTGCGTTCCAGTAATTTTGCTGACCACCGTATTGAGAAGTTCCAGACCCCCAACCGCCTTGGCCATAGCCACCTTGACCGTATCCACCTTGTCCATATCCACCAGCATATCCACCTTGAGCGTATCCACCCGCATATCCGCCTTGAGCGTATCCACCAGCATATCCGCCTTGAGCGTATCCACCAGCATATCCGCCTTGAGCGTATCCACCGTTGAATCCACCAGCAATTGAAACTCCGTTTACCATACCTCCGGCCATTCCACCTTGGGCATAACCACCAGGGTATCCGCCAGCATAGCCGCCGCCTTGAGCGTATCCACCAACCATTCCACCTTGAGCATAACCACCAGGGTATCCGCCAGCATATCCGCCTTGAGCGTATCCACCAACCATTCCACCTTGAGCATATCCACCAGGGTATCCGCCAGCATATCCGCCTTGAGCAATTCCACCAACTATGCCGCCGACCATTCCGCCCTGAGCATAACCACCAGGGTATCCGCCAGCATATCCGCCTTGAGCGTATCCACCAACCATACCACCAGAAATTCCACCTACAGCGCCACCAACCATTCCACCGTTTCCGTAAGGATTATAGCCACCGTAAGGTCCCATCATCCCGCCAAGATAACCATTAGAATAACCGGCACCATTCCAAGCACCCATCATGCCATTGCCCATACCAGCATACTGATTCAACTGAAAACCATTACAGCCCATAGCCGCTTGTTGTTCAGGAGATACTGCTGGTAATTCTTGAGCGACAGTATATTGAAGATAATTATTATTATGAATCTGACACTGTTCAAAACCAGTGGCCGCAGCTCCTGCCCATGCCTCCTGACCTTTTACATAGGCCTGGCCGTTAAAATATGACTGGGCCACACCACCTGCACTCACGAACAGACCAGTTAAAGCATCACCAATCCAGCTATTGTCACGTTTTTTACCGCCACCGCCACAGTTCACACAGTCACCATAGTAGCGACTTTGAGTGTCGTTAATATGATCCTGACCCATACAACCAGCAGCATTGCCACTTGAAGCACACTGAAAGCGAGCATTATTTGTTAACCAAGCATCACATTTTTTTTGATCTCTTTTTTTACCTGTCTGACAAAATGAAGGAAGAGGAAGACTTCCACCAGCACCACCGCCAGCATTGATCACTACTGTTCCGCCACCATTGGCACCTGCAACTGAACCGGCACCTGAGCCTGAAGCTACGCCACCAGCAACCACAACTCCACCAGGACTTGTTGAAGAACCAGAAGGACACACACTTCCAGTGCTTGTTCTCGTAACGATCGCACCAGTCTTAATGTCATAACAAACTATTTCGCCAGTTCTGACACCAACACCATTGATATGAACTGAAGATTTATTTGGTTTTCCGCCTGGAATTTTTGTCCAGTCAACGACTAGGTCTCCGCCATTTTCAACAGAATATCTTTCAATACATTCACGACATTTTTTTCTTTCTGCGCCTTCTTTACCAGTCAACCAGTGCTTCTTACAATATTTAGCACAAGCGTGACCTGAAGAAAGAACACCTGATGTAACGTACTCGCAGCGGATTCCTCCACCTTCATCTCCTGAGGTAGAACCCGAAGTTGATCCAGAAGTAGAACCTGAAGTTGATCCAGAGGTAGAGCCCGAAGTTGATCCAGAGGTAGAACCCGAAGTTGATCCAGAGGTAGAACCTGAAGTTGATCCAGAGGTAGAACCTGAAGTTGATCCAGAACTTGTTCCAGAAGTCTCACCGTTCATAACGCCAATGATAACTCTCTTATATTCAGCTTCTGAAATACACTTATCCCGACTAACCTTAGACCAGTTGCCGTCATCTTTTTTCTCATCACATTGAACCTGGATACAGTATTGTTCACCAGATTTTTTCCAGTCTCCGACTATTACGCCAGTACCAGACTTGTTTTTATCGAAGTTCTGCCCACAGAGCTCTACGATAATCTTTCGATTTCCGTCCTGACTATCCTGAGCAAAAGCCCAAGGTCCAGTCACAAAGAATAATGAAAGAAACAAAAGTGAAAATTTAGTCATAATCCTACCCAATTTTTATTCTCCACTTATGATTGGAGAACTTCTTACTTTAAATCATAACACTTGATAGAAACGGAGCATGTCTGGGCAAAAAACTCCAAACCATGGCCCCACCTTCATGTTCGTATCGGATGATTGCTCTCAGGACTTTAGCTTTTCTAGCACTGGAAAGGTTGAAGGTTTTACTGTAATCTCAAACTGTTATGGAAATCATTACCTCCCATCTTTTTGACTGGCTGATTCTGCTCATTCTTTTGGGTGGGGCCCTCTATACCATGAAAGTTATCGGACAAGAAAAGTCCACCTTTAGACAGGATTCCTACGAAGTGCGCTTTGGGAACCTCTCTTTAATGATTCCCAATTGGTGGACCCTAACTGAGCAATCTGAGGCCTGTTTAAAATTTGAGCGAACTGACACTCGTTATGACTGGTTTTCACTTTTTACTTATTTTCCAGACGATGAAGGAAAAGAGCTGCCACTTATCCTTGAGGAAAAACTAAACTTAGAACGACTAGAGTTTGACCCAGAGGTTGTGTTTGAAACAGATTCGCGAGTTCTATTTCGAGATGATCAGATTCAAGAAAAATTTCAGGAAGTAATTAGAGTAGAAGGAATGGCGACTCAAAACATCGTAGATCGTGTCTATTATGACATCTACCTTATGCGTGGATTAAATGATCGAGGCTATTTTATTTTTGAAAGTCGAAGTTCAGTACTAAATGGATCCCTAGAAGGCCCATATTTTGAAGAGAGCTTATCGGAACTAAGTTTCATCCTTGAATCTTAGTTCCGATAAACCTTAATTACGCTTAGGCGCAAAACCGCGAATTTTATCAATTACAAAATCAATGATCTCTTCATCAGAAGAAAAAACATCTTCAACTAGTGCGTTCGCAAGAAGAAAATTCTTCACGCGGATAGCAATGTTATGAAGAGATTCCATCAAATAAAGTCCACCGATGTTCTCACCGTTAAACGACTTGATGATTTCCTTACGAGCATGATTGAACATTTCTGTTTCAGTGATGTCGCCAGGAATATCTTCGCCGAATTTTTCTTCAACTTCCTCAATCGCTTGCTCTTTAATGTTTTCATCAGTAGCAAAGCTAACGCCGTACTCAGTGGCCAGCGCTTCAATTAAATCAGCACGCGAGTCAGCAGCAAACTCGATCATCTCAGCCTGTTTCAGGTGATTGATCGTGTATGACGACAGCGCTTTAAGCGTTTCAAAATCAGTTTTCATCAGACATCCTTATAAAGGTATTACCATTTTAGAATAACTAAAAAGTGCTTGCCATACAAGTTAAAGCGTTGATTTATTTTATTTTTTTCGGAACTTTTTCGTCATTTTCGCCAGTAACGCGTTGACGGCGGCCCTCTCCCCCATAAGCATCAATAGGGAAATATACAGAACACCGATCGCCGAAATCTGGCCAGCCAGGTAAAAACATTTAGTCATAAATGGTTGAGTGAAAAATTCCACTTTTAGCAGCATTTCCACAATAAGCGCGGACAAAGTGCTCGCCATGAGCACCTTGCCCATCCGGGCATTGAAATAAAATCCAAAACTTAAAGCAAGATCCTTGCGTAAAACCCAAGCCAAAATCAAGGAGTTAACAAAGACCGAGAGAGTTGTTCCCAACGCCAAGATTTTAAACCCGAAGAGTGGAGTCAAAAGAAGACAAAATGAAATATTGAAGCCAATCGAGAAGATGGAGGAAATAACCGGTATTTTTTGTCGATCAAGTGCATAAAAAGTGGGTACCAAAATTTTATAAAGCCCGTAGAACGGAAGCCCTAAAGCGTACATTCGTAGGGCTTCGGCCGTATTCATGGTGCTTATGTGGTCAAAGCGTCCTCTTTCAAAAATAAGGTTCACGATTTCATCAGATAAACAATAAAGGATCACCATCGCTGGCATGACGGTCAGAAATGACAAATAGTAACTCGACTGCAGCGAATCCTTGGCACCTTTCTCATCCCCTTTTTTCCAGGCCTCAGAGAAATGGACCAGATTAGAATTTCCGATGGAGACAGAAAGGATTCCTACCGGAAGTTGGAATAATCTAAAACTGTAGTTAAGCCATGAAGTGGCCCCCACAATCGTTCCAGTAGCAAGAATCGTTGTGACTAATAAATTAATTTGAGTTGCCGCAAATCCAAATATTCCTGGGCCTAGGAGTTTA
>CANFNN010000083.1 GCA_947448095.1 Bacteriovoracaceae bacterium
CATAACTGATTCAAGATCGGCGAGCGCCAACTCAATATTAATGACTTCAATATCTGAAGCAGGATCTACCTTACCTGCAACGTGGATAATATCATTGTCTTCAAAACAACGAACCACGTGACATATTGCTCCGACCTGGCGAATGTGACCAAGAAATTGGTTTCCAAGGCCTTCACCTTTTGAAGCACCTTTGACTAATCCTGCGATATCCACGAATTCTGTAATAGCGGGAATAAGTTTTTCAGGGCCAACCAGTTTCGCAATTTTCTCTAAGCGAATATCTGGAACATGAACCACACCAATGTTTGGCTCAATAGTACAAAATGGATAGTTGGCAGCTTCAGCAGGGGCTGAGGTCAGGGCCGAAAAGATGGTCGATTTTCCAACGTTTGGTAAACCCACGATTCCACAGTTCATACCCATAAATAGCTCCTAAGATAAAAGATTCTTCTTATTGTAAATTCCGACTTTATCTAGACCGTTTACCACACAGTTAAGCATTGGGTCATGTAATTTTTCGATTAACAGAGGCAATTGGACCTGTTCCTCTTTACTAAAGGGGCTAAGTACCCAATTCGCCACGGTTCCATGCACCGGTCTTCCTATTCCAATCCGCATACGAGCAAATTGGTCTGTCCCTAATGAGGCGGCCATGGATTTTAAGCCGTTGTGGCCTGCAAGCCCTCCACCCATTTTGAAGTGAATCTGTCCAAAAGGTATGTCCAGTTCATCGTGAATGACTAAAATTTTGTTGGGATCAATTTTGAAAAAAGCGGCCATTGGTTGAACGGACTCGCCAGAGAGATTCATGAACGTTTGTGGCTTTAGAGCATAAAACTTATGCCCTTTGTGAGAGCCCTCAGCGTATAAACCTTTAAATTTGGATTTCCAGATAGTGGAGCGAAAAGCGGGCGACTCATCTAAGAGCATCCACCCAATATTATGTCTTGTGGCCGCATATTCAGCTCCAGGATTTCCAAGACCTACGACAAGTTGAAACATGTTAAATGAAGAGCGAACTTACCGAATCATGATTAAATGTTCGGTGAATAGCTTTAGAAAGAATATCTGCCGTTGAGACTACTTTAATTTTTGCAATTTTTCTGGCTTCTGGGCTCAGAGGAATTGTATCAGTCACAATCACTTCCTCAAGCTCTTCACATTCAGAAATACGCTGAATTGCAGGATCAGAAAAAACGGGGTGAGTAGCGGCTGCATAAATTTTATTAGCGCCATTTTTTCTAAGCGCCTTAGCGGCCTGAACCAAAGTTCCACCAGTATCGATCATGTCATCGATGATAATACAGTCTTTGCCTTTCACATCCCCAATCACGTTCATAGCTTCAGCGACATTTGGACCAGTGCGACGTTTATCAATCAATGCCAGTTCAGTTGATAGTTTTTTAGCAAAGTGCCTTACACGCTCAACTCCGCCAGCGTCTGGTGAAATACAAACAAGGTTATCCCGATTGAGATTTTTTTGAATGTATTCAAGGAGAACTGGGGAAGCAAAAATATTATCAAAGGGAATATTAAAAAAGCCTTGGATCTGACCAGCATGGAGATCCATCGTCACTACGCGAGAAGCTCCCGCGACAGTCATCATGTCGGCAACTAATTTGGCCGTAATCGGAGTTCTTGGAGCACTTTTACGGTCTTGACGAGAGTAGCCATAATGCGGAACAACAGCTGTTATAGACAAAGCTGAGGCGCGTTTAAGCGCGTCTAATATAATGAGAAGTTCCATTAAATTTTCATTTACGGGAGCACAAGTCGATTGGATCAAAAAACGTCAGCACCGCGTACGTTTTTCTCAATTTCACAGTAAATTTCGCCATTAGCAAAACGTCTGATTTGGGGATTCACAAGGGGAACATCTAAAAATTCTGAGATTTTCTTAGAGAGAGTAGGATTTGAGGTACCTGAGACTAAGACGATTCGTCTCACACTGAACTCCTTAAAGAAAAAGAGTGGTTGGGGTGGCAGGGTTCGAACCTGCGTATGGCAGAATCAAAATCTGCTGACTTACCACTTGTCGACACCCCAACAAAGTTCTTTTAAACGTCCAGAGAATATAGATTAATCGACCCTTTTTTGCAAGTCATCCATTTTTTATGAGGACGTTTTTTGCAGCTCAGGGCTTTCCACATCCCGAGGGATTTTATACAGTTTCAAAATATATTTTTGCCTCTATCAGGGAGCTCCAGTGGCCGTTAAAAGGTTTCGTTTAATTAGCAGTCTTTTTATTTCTACTCTCAGCATCAATTCTGCGATGGCCTTGCCTATCGACTGGACCGGGGTTTTCGGTGCCGATACTCATATGATCAGTAATACCTGTCGTACGAACGATACTGTTACAAAAGTGGCTACGGCCAGAAATGGAACTGAAGGGATCACTGGCGACTGTGGGGCCAATTTCCAAACCTACGTTTTTAAACTTAACCCTCAGATCATTGTGAATGACGGAGTCACTCTCAAAGGGGAATTGTCCTCTGGGTATATTCGTGGTGGCTTTGCTGGGGATAACTCAGCTAACAACCGTGACGGTTCAGGGAACAATGCCTACTTCTTCACCACACCGGCCCAAAGAAGTGGATTGAATGTTAACCAAATGTACATGGAGCTCTATGCTGATACCGCTTTAGTAAAAATCGGGCGCATGAGTAAGCATTACGGATTGGGAATTGTTTACGATGCGGGAAATGATCCTTGGGATCGTTTTTTCTCTATGTATGATGGAATTGAAGCAGAAATGAAAATTTCCAATTTCAGCCTTATTCCTTATTACGCTAAAATTTCTAGTTATAACAACAGTACAACCACTGGTCCTGCTGGCAGTCAGCCCTCAGGCAGCTTTGATGTGCGAGAAATCGGGATGACGGCAAAATACGATAACAAGATTCGTGACCTAGTAGTCAGTGTGCTTTATGCCAAAAGAACTTCTGAGCCGAAAAATACGCTCTACAATGCTGACACTCAGGATACTTCCGTATCAGCTGGACGTGGCAAAACCGAAGTGACTGTCATCGAGCCTTTTATTTCTAAAAAATGGAATAAACTCAAAGTAGCATTTGAAGCTTCCATCCAATCCGGAAACTACGGAAATGTTTATCAAGATGGATCCGGTAAATCAAAGCTGGCCGCGAGTGCTTATATTCTTGAAGCCAAGTATGAACTAAATCCTAAATGGGACCTGGGATTCACCGGTGGTCAAATCAGTGGTGACAAAGGCAATACAGGAAAATTTGAAGCGGCTTATCTTCACCCTAACTACCAAATTGCTGATCTCATGTTCAAATACAACTATGCTGCATTTACGGAAGGTGGAAGAAGTGTGTTTGACTCTTCTATTACGAATACTCGTTTCTATAAAATTAATGGTCACTACAAGACTGATAAATGGCTATGGAAAGGTGCCCTCATTATGGCCACAGCTCTAGAAACAGCGAGTGGAAATGGTCGCGCTTATCATCATGAAGAGAACTACTCTTTTACTAGTACTAACAAACAAAACAACAACCTTGGCTATGAGCTGGATTTTGGTTTTGATTATAAGTGGAATCCTAACGTCACGGTTAGTGGATACTATGGGTACTGGAAAGTGGGAGACTACTATTCGTTTACTAATACCAGTACATCACTTTCTCTTGCCAACGTTCACGGTGGTGGGATGAGAGCAACTTTAGAATTTTAAATGAAGGCCCTCGAAAGAGGGCTTTTTTTTGCTTAATTTCCTATCTTCTGTTCAACATTCTGAATCGATTTCTCAAGCTCTCCAAGAGTATCCAAGGAACAATCATTTTTCATAGAAGCCTCATGTTCTGGTTTAAAACGGAAGACTCCCCTGGGGCATTCTGTAGGAGTGAGATTTGTCACTTCAGTTTTTGGCTCAAAGGACTTAACCCGACTCCTCCAATCACGACTAGCTTGGCAAAATTTATCACGCTCTATTTCGGAGTGTTCGCAATTCTTATAAGCTCGGTTTTGAATGACGTCATCGTTCAAAAGTACTTCTAGTTCAGTCTGCATAGAGGTAAAAAGATAGTTCAAAGATGTTTTCGTTTGTTCAATTTTATCTAAACTTGGGCCATTGCCTGCTTTTTTAATAATTTGATCTGTAGCTTTCTTTTTTAGTTTCTCTATTTCTATTTTAATTTTTTTTAAGTAATCCTCTGGATTTTTAGAATCAAGAGTTTTAGAGATTTCTATCACTGGATCCATCATCGAATAAAGGTCTTCTAAATTATAATAACCAAGCTTTTTTGAATCATTCATCGCTTTGAGTAAATTAAACTTTTCGGGAGTCCGATAATCTTTTAACTTTTCCGATAAAAGTTCAGACGCAAGGTAGGGTCTTAGATTCTGAAAAAAATCATTTCTCTTATAACTAATCTCCATCTCAGTGAGCGACTTCAAACAGTCTTCATCAAGACGACAAAGTTCTTTCATCGAGTTGTCTAAGCAGCCACCAAATCGGCCAGGTTTTTTGCAGTGGTACACAATTTGTAAAGAAGTCGGATTAGCGGGATCAAGCTTAATTACACTCATTAAACTGTCTTCATTTTTGAGCAACAAAAGATTAGAAAAATTAGTGGGTGTAAAATAATGGGCTTTCGATTCGCAGTTAAAAAGACCAAGAGACCAGGTCTCAAACTTGAAATCAAATTGAACTGATGAAATGTCTTGTTTTAGATCTTTAAATATTGCCTTCTGCACATTTAAATCATTTTGACCCTGCTTAATTTTTCTAACTGCTTCTTCTGGATAAAAAAGAGAGGATTCGATCTTCTTTTTCTGATCCTTAATTTCCTGCTCAAGTGGATCTTGCATATATCTTTCACGGATCAAGTAGGTATTGGCCTGGTCGAATTCTGTTGCTAAATCTTTATCCGTTTGACTAAGAGTAAAGTGAATTATTTTCGCCTTATTATCTTTGCCCTCTTGTACGCTTTTAAAGTACTGGTTAAGTCTTGGAGAATTGGCTTCATTTGAGATGAGTGTTTTAAATTTCTGCTGGTTATTCAAATAAAGATTTCTTACTTCAGTCAATCGCTTTAGTTCTTTCACTTCATTTTTAATTCTCTCAGCTTCGACGTATTCGCTAGTCGTAGTAAATTCTTTTTCAATTTTTATGAGTTGCAAATTTAAGCTATCGAGAACTTTTTGATCTTTTTCAATTGTTTTGGAATTCTTGAAAGATTCAATTTCATCTTTCGTTAGGCTTATTTGAGATTTAACTTTCTCTAGTTCGTGAGAGTATTCATCAATTTTCTTTATTCTTTCATCAAAGTTGGTGGCTTGTGCATAAACCATTGACCAACTCTGAAGAAGAATAAAAAATATACCAATTTTTTTCATCTAAAAATCTTAACGATAGCCACCGTACATATTGTAATTTCCATAGGCCTGGTAAGGACTGCCCCAATAACCTTGGCTTTGCTGCCCTTGTTGTTGATAAGGATTTCCATATTGCTGTTGCTGGTATGGATTATATTGCTGCTGCTGTTGTTGTCCGCTGTAACCGTATGGACTTCCCATATTCGATCCAAAATTTGCTCCTACATTAAACTGTCCACCATAGTTTTGTTGACCCATGTAGGATTGTTGATAAGGATTTGATTGCTGCTGACCGTAGGGGTTCTGTTGATTAAAGACTCCCTGCTGTTGACCTTGTTGCTGATAAGGATTTCCATTTTGTTGGTATTGTTGCTGTTGAGGCTGGTTTTGTTGCGACTGTTGTTGCCCATAACCCTGATAATTAAACGTATACCCTTCCTCAGCTCTAGGAGTTGGTTTAGTATAATCCACTGGAACATCATTTTTAGGAATTGGATCACCATTTTGTACGGCAACGTAATCGCGTCCCTCTTTTTCTAGCTTAGAGTACTCGGTTGCTTTAGCATCAAACTCAGCCGCTCTTTGTGCATCGACTTGGTTAAAATGTTGCATTTGAGCTTGAAGTTCTTGAATTCTCTCCATCGAAGATTGGATACATCTTTGGACATTTCTAAATGGATTTTTGTAACAATAGCCGCCTTGTTGAGTTCGCGCATATTCTTCTTGGATTTCTTGGCTAAAGTTTTGAGAACGAGTTTGTATGTTTTGTCTCATACGTGACGCCATTTCTGCATTTGCTTTTGCCTGTCCAGTTGTCTGTCCAGTTCGAACTTCATACTTTTCTTTTTTCACTTCTAGTTCATCTGAATAAGCCTGAATGTTTTTTATCGTACGAGCCTTTGCCACTTCCGGAGTGGTTATGACACCATTATCTTTGGCGCCTAAGCGAGAATGATTAACGATAAGAGCCTTAATTCCGTTGGCCTGAGAGGCTTCAGTAAACCTTCCATCCCCTTCAAGCTTTTGCACTAGGGCAGCTGAAATATAAGGGGCATTATTAAAGACAGTCAGATCACTAAGAACTTTTTTCATTTGCTCTAGGCGAACTTTTTTGTCTTCGCCTTCAAGCCCTTCTGCTTCAGTATAAAGAAGATTGGCCAAATCAATTTTGGGCTGAACAACATATTTTGCAAAATCTGCAATTGTTTTTAAATCTTCTTCTGTATATTTACCATCTGTGACTGCTTTGGATGCTTTTTTAACGGCTTCAATAATGAGGTTATCGCGAATGCTATTTAAGTCTTCTGAATAACCTTGATACATTTCCATAAAATCAGAAATTTTGTGATATTCGCCGCAATTTTTAACTTTTTCTTTTTCGCTTAGGATACGGTCACGCTCTTCTTCCTCAAGCGATTGAATAGCAACCCCTTCTGCTGTTATCTTTTCGTAATGATCACATTGATCAATCTCAACGAAGTTCTTATCATATTTAGGTTTTACTAATTTAGAGGCTGGTCCGTGTGAAACGAAAAGAACGTCGCCACTTTCTTTATAGCCATCAAATTTCTCACTCACTGCTGAAGGATATATCGCATCAGTAACAACTTTTCCTTCTTTTAAAACTCCTGATTTCTCTAAGCACGATTCAAAACCTTGCATCGTTGGAGCAATTTTTATTTTTTCGAAATCTTTAAATTGCCCTTTTTCAACTTTCGCCACATCATAACTGCAAAGACCATCAACACAATTTTCGCCTTCTTTAATTTTTGCTTCGATTGAATATATTTTCTTCTGATCCACTACGCGCACATTAGGTACCCATTCAATCATTGATGAACAGTTTCCAATCATGTCACCTGATTTTACGGTTAATTTTCCGCTGCGTGAGTCATGCTGAATTTCAAGTTTTCCATCTTTTTCCATAATCATCGCTGTGATATAGGCCAAAGGCAGAGACGTTTGAACTTTTTCAGTACAAGCTCCAGAGGACTTGGTTTTAATTACAGGATCAACCTTAACTTCACTTGTAGTGGGGCCGCCAGTCGTGTTGGCCTTGGGCTTAATCTCATTTTGGTACTTTTCCAGAGACCCTAATATGCTTTGAGCATAAGAAGGAATGGTCAGCACTGATAGCATTACGGCAGCAAAAATTTTCATACAACGCCTCAAAAGTTGAGTTAACCCACTTTCTTTTCGGGAGGCGTGATAGAAAACTTAAGTATTTAGAGCATATTATAAGGATCTATATCTATTTTATAGCTTACGGAGCTCAAACTCTTGTAGTTGTTTTCAAATGTTTTTAATAGGTTATGAAGTTGGCTTAAGTCTTTTGATTTTAAAAGAATAGACCAACTAAATTGGTTAGATTTTTTTTCGATGTGAGCGGGACGAGGCCCAAGAATTGTAACTTCAGGAAAATTCGATCCAATCAAGGATCTCAGCATGGGACCTACCTGTTCGCTAACATGAGGAATAAGCTTTTCTTGAAATCGGGAAGAAAAATGAATCATCGCAAGACGCTTAAAGGGAGGACATTCACACATCTCTCTGATTTTTAATTCTTCTTGGTAAAATAAATCAAAGTCATGGTTTTTAACAATGTCAAAAAGCTTATTTTCAGGATTGAGAGTCTGAATCAAAACGCGTCCGTCTTGAGAATATCTTCCCGCTCGACCTGAAACCTGGGTTAGGGTCTGGTAAACTCGCTCAGAGGATCGAAAATCGGGAAAGTTTAACTGGCTATCAATTCCTAAAATGAGAACCAGTTTTACTTTTTCAAAGTTGTGGCCTTTGGAAAGCATCTGCGTGCCTACCATTAGATCCACTTTCCCAAGATGAAAATCATCTAGCCTTTCTTCCAGTTGTTTAAAGGTTTTAATTTCTTCTCTGTCAAAGCGCTCAATGACTTTCTCTGGAAATAATTTCACTAATACATCTTGAATTTTTTCTGTTCCAAAACCCTTATGAGTTAGGGTCAGGCATGAACATTTTGGGCATTGATTAGGAAGTGGCTCTTTATATTCACAGTGGTTACAAGCGAGAATATTTTTTCGACGATAAAATCTAAGTGTTACTGAGCAATTTGGACAATTGAACTGGTGACCACAAGCACGGCACTGCATGTAGTTGGCAAATCCGAGTCGATTCACAAAGACCAGAACTTGTTCATTGCGAGACAGAGCTTCCCGAATAGCTGAGACCGACTTGGGAATCAGTGGCCAGATATCAAGCTCTTTATCCACTTTTTCACGAGCATCAACTAACTCAACCGTTGGCAGAAAAGCGTTACCTGCTCTTTCTCTAATTTCAAAAAGATTTTTTTTCCCCGAGTCGGAATGAAAAGCGAAGAAACTTTCTACAGATGGAGTAGCAGACCCCATCACAATTGGAATATTCAGTATCTGCGCCTTCTTAGATGCGACATCTCTGGCATTATAAGGGCAACGATCATCTTGTTTAAAAGACGTGTCATGTTCTTCATCGATAACTATCAAGCCAAGATTATCTAGCGGGATAAAGACTGAGCTTCTTACACCTAAAATTAAAGTCGGCTCTTTGTTGGCCCTCGCCATTTGCCATATCTGGTATTTTTGTGAGTTAGAAAGCTCCGAGTGATAAGACAATATCGAGGCATTCAGATAGCGAGAAAAAGTTGCCGTAAACTGTGGAGTAAGATTAATTTCTGGCAGTAAAAATAAAACACTTTTACCTGTTTCCAAAGTTTTCTTAATTAGGTCCATATAAACAGCAGTTTTTCCACTGCCCGTGACTCCATGAATAAGGTAGCGATTAAAACCACCTAAACCTTTTCTGATTTCTTCTGTTATATATTTTTGTCGAGTATTGGGAATGAATTCTAAATCCTTACCCTCGCCGAGAGTTTTATCTAGTGCTCTTGGACGCTTTAGTTCATTAGGTAAACAATCGAATATCACCTGGCCCAAACTGTAATGATAGTATGAGGCCATCCATTCAAATAACTGCAGCTCAGTTTCTTGAAGTTTAGAATCATTTACGATATTCAAAATGCTTTTAATTTTTTCTTTTGGAGTCTCTAAATATTCTTTTGACTGCATTTCATCTAAAGAGATGACACAGCCAAATTCTTTTCTCTTCCCAAGAGGAACTTGAACAACCTGCCCACGCTCCAATTCCCCCTCATAATAATATAAGAGCCCATTGTTTTTGAGTGGGTAATTGACTGCAACACGGGCAACTTTCATTACAAGAGAAAAGGAGGTTTAGGTTGTAGGGATTCTTTACCTTTTAAAATACCATCCCATTTTTTTAATCGACTTATCAGATCACTTTCTTTTTCAATAAAATGGCGCAGATTCAAAATCTCCATTTGATACATTTCACCTTTGTAGTCTTTTATGGAAATGAAACGGGGAAGGCTATGCGTCCCATTGGCAAGCCAATAGTCTTTGCAGTTAATTTCATACTCCCCAAGCTGGGATTTAAATTTTATTCTCTGAATGTCTCTTTCTTTGTAAGAAACAACTATCTCAAGCTGACCTGCACTTATTAGCCAGGCCATTTCGCCGTTTTCACGAGAAAGAACCACTTGTTTTTGGTCAACATACATGGGCTCACTCATAACCTGGTCAATTTTCTCTCTCGCGGCTTGATCATCGGGCTTTAGCGGATTCACTTCTTTTTTACGAGATGAGCGGTCTTTACTCGAAGCTACAAGAAACTGTTTGTAACTTGCGAGGTAAGTCACTTTTTGTCGGTTAATAATTTCGTTGTTTAGTTTTACTGGCAAACCCAGAGATTTTAAATAGTTCACAAAGAATGAACCATTATTAAATATCATGGATATCAACATAC
>CANFNN010000084.1 GCA_947448095.1 Bacteriovoracaceae bacterium
AACGATAAACGCCGATACGCCCTTGGCTCCTTCACCACCTGTGCGGGCCATGACGATATAGGTTTTGGCAATTCCCCCAGATGTAATCCACATCTTGGTGCCATTTAAGCTATAGCCGCCATCAACTTTTTTAGCGGTTGTCTTGAGTGAGGCAGCATCTGATCCGGCGTGGGATTCTGAAAGAGCAAAAGCTCCAATCTCTTCACCAGAGGTGAGTGCAGGGAGGTATTTTTCTTTTTGAGACTTAGTACCATATTCATTCAAAATAAACTGAACCATGGATGAAACTGAGACCGTCACGGCGTAAGGGACAGAGACTTTGGCAATCTCTTCAAGAACATAACTGTAATCAAGATAACTCAGTCCTGCTCCACCAAATTCTTCCGGTATCGTGATCCCTGCAACTCCATATTCTCCTAAGCCTCTGAAGATTTCCATTCGGAACTTTCCTTCACTGTCGTCATGTTCCATATGGGGTTCGATAGAATCCATGCAGAATTTTCGAAGATTGGCACAAAGTTCTTTTTGAAAATCATTCATCATTGTCTCTTTAATTTCTTAATGTTTTAAAGCATCAGCAAGAAGGTTCTTGGCGATAATCATAATCATGACTTCATTTGTTCCTGCGCCAATTTCGTTGAGTTTGTTGTCTCTCATCATGCGCTCAACCGGAAACTCCCTTGAATAACCATAACCACCATGAAGCTGGATCGCATCGAGAGCAATTTTTGTCGCCATTTTAGGTAATTGAAGTTTGACCGCTGAGGCAAGGGTATTTGATTTATTTCCATGATCATATTCATAACAAACAGTGTAGAGCATTCGCCTCATGGCCTCAGTTTCTGAATACATCTCTGCAATCATTTTCTGAATCATTTGGAAGTTTGCAAGTGTCTTTCCAAACTGCTTTCTTTCTCCGGCGTATTTTACACATTGATCTACGCAAGCTTGGGCTATCCCCAAAGAAATGCCAGCGATGGTGATGCGCTCTAACTCAAGATTTTTCATCATATGAACAATGGAATCACCTTCGGCACCAACTCGATTGGCAACAGGAACTTTACATTTTTGAAATGACAACTCACCGGTCGGTGACGAGCGCATTCCCATTTTGTGAATTTCTTTTGAAACACTAAATCCTGGCGTGCCTTTTTCTACGATAAAAGTAGTGAGGTCTTTTTTTCCTGGACCAGTTCTCGTATAGAGGTAAGCCACGTCAGCGTATTGGGCATTCGTGATCCACATTTTATTTCCAGTGATCTCGTAGAAATCCCCAGTCTTGACTGCCTTGGTTTGCATCCCCACGGCATCTGAACCATACTCTGGTTCACTCATTCCCATGCATCCCACATGTTCTCCAGATATGAGCTTCGGTAGGTATTTTGATTTTTGTTCATCAGAACCATTATTATTGAGATTGTTCACACATAGAATGGTGTGGGCCAAATAAGAAAGAGTCGAGCCGGCACAGGCCTTACCGAATTCTTCCATGACAATCGTGGCTGCTGTCGCTCCCATACCGGCTCCGCCGTACTCTGGGTCGGCAGTAATTCCTAACAGACCCAAATCACCCATGTGTTTGAAGGCCTTAAGGTTGAAGCTTTCTGCGTTGTCGTGATGTTCGGCGACTGGTGCCAGTTCATTGCGAGCAAAGTCACGGCAAACTTTTTGTATCTCTTTTTCTTCGGGAGTAAAAAACCACATAGGAATTCCTTTTATCTAGACGGCAAAGTGTAGCGGAAAAATCAGTTTTTGTTAATTATTTCGGTCTCCATTATTTTGATACACTTCGCATGATTTATTAAGCTAAAATGATAGCTATGGAAGATTTCCGAAAAGTATCAGATCCGGTTCGACCGGGTGAACAGTGGTTTTGCTATTGGAAAACCTCGGCCTCCCTCTGGGAGAGCAGAATTCTTGAGTTTGACCAACATGAAATTATCTTCATTCCTATTTATTGGGGCTTCCATGCTGAGGCAGGTGGAGTCTGGGATTTTGGGAAATTACACCCCGAAAGAGATTTTGTCCGACTTTTGTCTATTTTGACGCAGCATGGTCGGAGGTTCTGCTGGCTTCTGCCTTTGACGCCTGCCCCTTTTCTTCCAAACGGAGGGCTGCCGACGGCAGCCGCGAGGACTCTTAGTATTTCAGACCAAGGTGTGAATTTGGCGTGCCTGGATCAGGACGGAACTTTACACAAAATGTATTCATTCTTTGAGCCCAAAGTTTTCCAAAACTTTGTGTCTTTTGTTCAAAGTTTTGGTGAAATGATTTCTCAGTCAAAAACGAAATCTCGAGTTTGGGGAGTAGAGTTCTCTTACAATGAAGACAAAAAAAATATTTCCTTTTTAAATGACACGTCCGTTGCCTATGAGCAGGGCTTTTCAAGATATCTCAAGAAAAATCATCCTAACGGAATTGAGCTCAACCACACTTTGGATGAGCATAAAGTAAAAGCATCCTATCAAGCTGACGTGAGAAATCTTTTTCAATCGCTGGCCCAAGATGCACTTGCTCCTTTTTGGGAGGGAGTTCAAACGATAATCGTTTTTGGCTCAGGTCCTAAAGAGACGCTTGAGCGAGCATTAGGTGCTGGTAGATCACAGTCTAAATATTTAAGAGACCTCTTCGAGAGCTATGTTTCTAATCGATGGTTCAGCACCTGCCTGTTAAATTTGAAAGAGAAAAAAGAGCTGCTTAACCGCTGCTTGTTTCAGCACTTTTCCAATGAGAAAATAGAGCATCAATTTCATTATGTTAAAGAAACAGCTCTTCTTGGTGCTGATTTTTCTCCTTTTGCTTTAATTGATGTCTTTGACCACTATCAACCAAAGGTTTTTGAAAAGAATGGTCTTAAACCTTTCATCTATGAAAACTTTCGGTGGATGTTTCATCTTCATGAGAACATCGAATTTACACCCCAGTGGATTGATAGTAGCCACCACCGGATTAAGTTTTTTCATGCCGATGGTATGGATCGGACTCTATTTTCTCAAATGCTCAAACTTTTCATGATGGGCCAGCGGATTGTCTTTGATTGTACAAATCTCAGCGATGAATTAGATAAACGTCTCCAGGTATTTTACCTGGAAAATGATTTAAAACTACAATCTGTTAACTTCTTAACATCAATCAATCTTTGTGAATTGGGCGAGGGGAGACTCATTACTTTTGAAGGCTCTAAACTAAAGCAGCTCGAAGATAAGAGTAAGTTTTGGGTTCAGATGTTTAAGTTTTTAAACTTAAATCATCCTGAAGTGCATTCTGAGAGTGATATTTTTAGTCTTTGGAGAATTAGAGCCACTTCTCCACACGAACTTAATTACCTCGACGTAAGAAGAGTCAATTTCTACAATCCGACGAGTTATAAGAAATCAGTCATGGTGCAGACTCAGAAAAAGTTTGCTTTCATGAAAGTTATTGATCCGGTTCATGCTTCTGCCAAAATGACAAATGATGGAGTAGAGGTGGAGCTCCTGCCAAACGGCACGCTGGCCTTGGATTTTGGTCATTACGAGGAGAGAAGATGAGCGGTCTAACACTAATTTATCATTTTCAATCATCCCAAAATCAGGACGAAGAATTTAGGCCTGCCAGTTATAAGATGGTTTACTTTTTTAGTGACGAAGGATTCGTAGATCCCAAGATAATTCTTGAGTTACTTAAAGCTTTTCCTGACTCTAATTTTCAAGACAAAACTTTTTTAAACCTAGAAGATTTAAAGGCGTTCGCGTTAAGAGTAGCAGAGGAAATGGGATTGGCCGATGTTCGAATATTATCTGTTCAGGATTATAATATTGGTATTGATTCGGCTAAAGACTTGAAGTCTTTTAAAGATCTATTCAATAAGTATGGAGAGTCACTTATCAATGAGCAGGCAGTGAAAAAGAAAGGTCTATTCGGGAAGTTTTTCAGTTGAGTCAGTTGGCAGATCTTTTAAATTAATTATTTTTTTCTTTTTCTGTTCTAGTTCCACTTTCATTCTTGCTAATTCAACCTTCGTTTCCTCGACTTCAATTTTTAGAACAGTCATGATGTTAGAGAGTTCTAGTTTTTTTGCTTTTGCTGTTATGATTATCTTTTCTTTGGCTTCTTCTAGTTTTTGTAGCTCACTTCTTGCATTCTGCTCGAGTGTTTGAATATCGTTTTGGATCTGAGTAATCCTGCCTTCTTTCTTCTGCATTTGTTCGAAAAGGCTAAGCTCTACGACGATGGGGGCTTTGGGCTTAAGCTCTTCTGCCTCAAGCTTGAGAATAGGTTTCTTAAGATGCTTCTCAATCATCTCGCTGACATCTTGCAGGTTCATGTTGTTATTATCTGTCAGAACTAATTGCTGATCTCCTACTTCAATCAGGCCGTACAATTTAAGTTGAATCTTTGTATTGGGAATTATTTCTGCCCGACCGACAATCGTTCTATTTTTTGATCCAAGGTCTTGGATATAAACCGTATTTAAGTCTCCCAACTTATCCAGCGTGAATTGAGCGTGTTTGCCACTCATTCGCCCATCTTCGGAACAAATTATTTCGCCAGTAGTTCTCCCGATGGTGAGCTGATCTGCGATTTCGTAGTATTTAACTTGGTTCACATGGTAAAGATAGAGCAGAAAGGTCTCCTACTTCTTGTGTCATTATATATCTTACCCTTCGGAAAAATTATTAATTCCTTTAAATATTCCGATAAGTTCGTCATCAGGAGCTTACATGGGGTTACCAAATTATCAAACCGGCGATCGAAATCTCAATCCTCGGGATGTTCTCGATTCTTTGGTGAAGGGTGGATTTATTCCGGCCCTAGAAGCAGAAAAATTACTTAAATTATGGGCAAAATCTAAAGAACATCCACTGACTCTTGCCACGGAGCTTTCTCTTGTCGACAGGCGATCAGGTAACAAAACGATGACCCAAGATGACATTCTTAGTTACCTGGCATTGTATTGGAAAACGAGTTATTTTAGAGTTGATCCCCTCAAAGTTTCTTTAGAAGTGGTAGGATCTTTAATCCCGCTGGCCTACGCTGATCGACTAAATATAGTTCCGATAGAATTGACTCAAAACAAAGTTGTTATTTTAACTTCTGAACCCTTTGCTCTTTCATGGGTCGACGAAATTAAGTCCTTGTTAAAAAAAGAAATTGAAATTCGTCTCGGCGCTCCCAATCAGATCAGGCATCTTCTGAATGAGATTTTTGTTGTTCAAAAAGCTTTTAAAGCAATGTCTCGTGATCAAGGTCAGGCGGGCAGTGATAAAATGCGCCTACTTCGTCAGGGAAAACTTGGAGAGCTTGATCATTTAATCGAAAAATCCAGAGGAAGAACTCTAAGCGCTCAAGATGGAAATGTGGCAAAGATTGTAGACTGGCTAATAAATTTCGCCACATTGGAGCGTGCCTCAGATATTCATCTCGAACCCAAAAAGGGATTGGGTCAGGTGAGGTTTCGAGTTGATGGTGATTTACGGGTGGTTTATCGTCTTGATCATGAAGCCTTAACTATGGTCATAGCCCGATTTAAAATTCTCGGAGACATGAAGCTTGATGAAAAACGCAAGCCTCAAGACGGAGGACTTAAACGAAGTCTGGATAATGGAAAACACGTTGAAATGCGGCTATCAACTCTTCCCACAAGTTTTGGTGAGAAAATGGTGGTTCGTATTTTTGATAAAAATGTTGCTGGAAAAGATTTAAGTTTTATTGGTTTTGCTCCTGAAGATTTAAAAACTTGGGAAACACTGATCAATGAACCTCAAGGTCTGATCCTTGTAACAGGTCCGACAGGTTCAGGAAAGACAACGACCCTCTATACAACGCTCAACAAGGTGGCAACTCCCGACGTCAATGTTTGTACTGCTGAAGATCCGGTGGAAATGGAAGTTGATGCCTTTAACCAAGTTCAGGTCAATCCTCAAATTGGTCTGACTTTTGCCGAATGCATTCGTTCCTTCTTGAGGCAGGATCCTGACATCATTATGGTAGGGGAGATTCGTGATTTTGAAACTGGCGAAATGGCGATTCAAAGTTCACTTACTGGTCACTTAGTGTTTTCAACTCTTCATACCAATGGTGCTTTAGCAACCATTCAGCGCCTGGTTGATTTGGGGCTTCCTACGTTTCTGATTAATTCGTCTCTCTCTGGTATTTTGGCCCAGCGATTAGTTAAGCGACTTTGTGGCCATTGCAAAAAAGCCGTACCTGCGGACAAAGACAAGTGGGCGGCACTTTTGGACGGAGAGGTCTTACCGATGCCCGCTCAGTTTTTTGAGCCCGTAGGCTGTGAGGAATGTAAGAATACGGGATTTTCCGGACGGCTTTGTGTCTATGAGCTAGTTCGAATGAATGATCAGATTAAAAAAGTGATACATTCTGATGTTGAAATTTCTGAGCTTCGAGAAAAAACTCGTGGGATGTACCGGTCTATTCGGGTCAATGGCGCCAGGAAAGTGGTTAACGGGGAAACCAGTCTGGAAGAAGTTCTCAAGGTTGTTTATTAAGCACGAGAGTGTCTAATTTTTAGACACTCTAACTCTCTCAAATCCTAGTTTTTCCATTCCCATCATTTGGCTAAGCTTTTGCAAAGAACACTTCATTCAAATTGATTTTGATTAATTTTCCTTTTTTGGAGGTTCTTGATGAAACCGTCTTTCAAACTAGCTTTACTGGCATTCTCCGTCCTCTCAGTTGCCCCATCGGTCCTGGCGCAAAATTATTCAGGAACCGTTGGAGACTTAAATACGATCTTTGATCCTCCCATGAATATCAATGGAACTCTTTGTGATGTGAATGTGAATACAGGCAACGAACACGCTTATAAAGCTTGCTCTGATGGTGTCGGTGCTGCCAGATGGATGGCCGAAAAATACGCAAAAAATACTGGTAAATACCTAGGTTGTTTAGATGGATTCTATCAAGGTATGTCAGATGGCTTTAGTTCAGGAGCAAATCCAACGCCTGAAATGACTTCTCAAGCTGGGGCCTACGTTAAAGGTGCTAACTTTGACTCTGCTTCAACGCGTGGTCTTGAAAAGGCTAAAGCCGAAGGTCAAACCGAATCAGCGGATCAAATCATTGCAAGGTACCGCTCAGTAGTTGGGCTTCGTGATGCTCAAAACAGATTAGTTCTTCCGAACAAAGACTATAATTATCCCGCAGTAAGTTTCAATGGTTTTTCTGACGGTTATGAATTTGATATCCTTAAACAAATCGGTTCAGACTTTGATGCCGTTTACGCCACTGGATGGGTCAATAAAGATTCTAAATTTGAAGACCGTCTTGCTGCTCGCCGCGCTCTCGCTCTTCAAAATGAATATGCCAATACTCTATGTAATCAAACAGACACAATCTTCGGCAGAAGAGGCATGCCAAATGTTTCGATTTGGGATTTCTTTCGTGCTAACCGTCAGGTTAATTTTCAAAACTACGGCTGGAGAAATCCTGATTGGGCCTGGGAGATTTTCGACCGTGATGAGAGAACGCTTGAGCAGTATCAAACATTTTCTCGTCTCAAAACTCTTGAGAAAACAGTTTCTGAATCGATTAATATTACTGAGAGAGTTATTAAGCTTGATGCCGCAGGAGCTCCTGTTCGCAAGCTTGATGCTGCAGGATTACCAGCGGTTGATGCCCAAGGCAAACCTGTCTTTGAGTATGAAGATAAAATTATCGGATCAAGAATTGAAACTAAGCGCGTGAAACTTTCTGATTCTGAAGTTCAGGCACTGGCTAACATTTATATTAATGGTTTTAAAGTCGCTTATGACCGCTTCTATGCACGTCAGTACGCTTCAATTAATTATCATGTGGAAGGTGTAGAGAAATACAAAGTCGCGAAAATTATTGGGAACTCAATTGGGCAAGAAGTGGCCAACCATATCGCGCGCAGAGAAGCTTACAATACTCAATACCAACTTCAGTCAGCTAAAAAATATGCTGAAGAAGTCAAACGACTTTATAAGGCCAGCTTTGATCACTTGATGGGTATCTTTGAAAATAACCCAGTGGTTGAACTCAATGAAGCTGAGGTGATTGGACAAGTTCAAGACTCTATTTTTCGCCCAGGTGAGGAATTAAAGGTACAATTTACGGTCACAAACTTAGGTGAGAAAGCTGCTCCTTCGACTATAAATTTTGAATCTACTGCAGACGTACAGGCCTCAGTTCAGGGCTTTTCATTCACCGCACCGGTTCTGACACGAACTAATTTTGTCACAAATGTTCTTGGTCGCGCTACCGACAGATTGGAAGCACGCTCAGCAATAAATGTAGGGATGGCGATAAAAAACCCTGGGGATATTGAGGAAGTAGCGCGCTCGTTGATTGCTCGTAAACAAAAGACATTAACTCTGAATGATTATGCAGAAATTGATGGAGTCAACGGAACACTGGACTTCTTAGCTGGCAGCCTTTCACTTGTAGTAAACGTGAAAAACCCTGCTAAAAATGTTGAGTCACCGATATCAATTGTAGAAGCCTCAATTGGAGACCTTGGTTATATTGAAAAAAACGTTGAACCGATAGGCCCTGGAGCGACTCGTCAGGTTGTGATGAATCTTGAAAGCATGGATCCTTTGGCAGTCATCATTGCAGGAACTATTAATGGTAACGTGAATGTTCGCCTTGGGAACAAAATAGCTCATCACCAGGCCATCTCGTACGCTATCGGTACAAACCGTTCAAGTGCTGTGACCCTGTACCATGATTCTCTTGCTACCAAGAGAAACAACAATACAGGCAGAGAAGGCAAAGCAGACCGAATGGCGAAGCTTCAAGGCATGATGGAGGAACTGGTTAAAGGTGATATTGAAAGAAACGTTTTATGGAAAAAGGGTGAAGAAGTTGAAGGCACAATCGTAGCACTTATCCAAACGACATATGATGATTCAAAACGTGCTGGCCGAATTGATGATGATGCCCAAAAAGCGTATGACGATCTTGGGAAAATTCTTGCTCGCAACGTAAAAAATGTACGTAACGGGGGAGGAATTCGATTTGCTAAACCTAACAAGGAAAACTTCCTGAAAGAAATTGGTAAATTTGCTAAAATTTCTACAAGACTTAAAGACTGGGATAAATAGTTTCCAGACTGAAAAGGGCCCTTCGGGGCCCTTTTTTTTGGCTAAATGATTAAAATCACATCTATGTAAACTTCTCCCATATGGCCATTTCCCCTTGCTAAACCCAGTGTCATCCACTACTTATAGGGCAATATGAAACCGTCTTTTTTTGATCTTAACTACGATGACCTCAAGGCCCTTCTTGTCGAGAAAGGCTTTACTCCGTTTGGGGCAACTCAGATGTTTGATTGGGTTTATCGCAAGTGGGTTCATGATCCTAATGAATGGTCGAATGTTTCAAAAGCCGCAAAAGCATTCTTCTCTGAAAATTATGACTTTAGTTTGCTTAAGATTGTTTGGAGTGGTCTTTCAAAAGATGGCACCCGTAAATTTCTAGTGAAAATGAATGATGGTCAGACAGTCGAAACGGTAGCGATCCCAGCGCGTGAGCGATTAACACTTTGTGTGTCTTCTCAAGTTGGATGTGCTGTTGGGTGCACCTTCTGTCACACGGCCACTCAAGGGTTGAAGCGCCATTTGAAAGCCTCTGAAGTGGTTCTTCAATACGTAACAGTCCAGAAATTTTTGAATGATCTTGGTGAAGGTGATCAGCTCACAAATATTGTGTATATGGGTCAGGGCGAGCCACTTCATAACTATGAAAATATGAAAAAAGCCACGCAGATTTTTATGGCCGAGAGGGGATTGGCCCTTGGTCAACGCCGGATTACGCTTTCAACTTCTGGGCTTGTTCCTGCGATTGAAAAACTTGCGATTGATTTTCCGACTGTGAATATTGCTATCTCTCTTCACTCTGCTCGAAACGATGTTCGTACTGAACTCATGCCGATTAATAAAGTTTATGACTTGAACCGCTTGTTTACTGCGATTAAGCAGATTCCGCTTAAAGCGCATAGACGGATTACTTATGAGTATCTACTCATTGATGGCGTGAATGATTCGATGGAAGATGTGATTGCCTTGGCCGATTTATTAAATTCAAAAGAATCAAAAATTAATCTCATTCCTTTTAATGAATATCCGGGCTCTCAATACAAGCGCCCGACTGAACAAAAAATAATGTGGTTCTTA
>CANFNN010000085.1 GCA_947448095.1 Bacteriovoracaceae bacterium
CTTGCTGAGAGAGTTAACAGCATCAATGATTTTTTTTCCGTCATCAAGATTATAAACAATCTGATCCAGACGACTTAAAATTCTCTCGGTAATCGTGGCAATGGATTCCCCTTTGGTCATGATCTGCTTCATGTCGGCCAGGTTCTCAGACATCAGAATGTCGGTTTTAGGGTTAAAGTTTTCTGCTGTTTTGGTGCCACTGTAAATCTCAAGATATTTATCTCCCACTAAACCTGCGGTAGAAATTGAGACTTTTGAATCTTTTTTGATCCATTTGATTTGGGATTCAAAAACGGTAAAACGAATTTCGACTTTGTCTTCACCCAGAATTTCAATTTCTTTGACGCTACCAACTTTAATGCCCTTGAGTTCCACGTACGAGCCGGGTTTTAAATTTTTAACATTATCGACTTGCGCCTTCATATGAATATTGGATTCAAAAAAGGAATTTTCTTTGCTAATGCTGACAATCATAATCATGAGGATGGCAGTTAATCCCGAAATGAATAATCCCACTTTAAGTAAATTTTTTTCATCTTTTTTTCGAAATTGCATATCGCTTCCTTAAACTGAGCTTGAGAAACTTTTAATAAAAGGGTCACTACTATTTTCAAAATCGTTAACTTTTCCGTCAAAATAAATCTTTCCATCTTTAAGAATCAAAAGCCGATCACAGATCTTTTTGGCGGCTGGAATATCATGAGTCACAAAAATTCCTGAAAAACCGCGTTTCTTAAATTCATTCATAATGCTTAAGACCAGCTCCACATTGACTGGATCAAGCCCCGCAGTTGGCTCATCATACAAAAGAACCTCAGGATTCAGCGCCATCGACCGGGCCAGTCCCACACGTTTTTGCATTCCGCCTGAAAGATCCGAAGGCATTAAGTCTTTGGCCTCAACCATGTTGACTAGGCCTAAAATTTCCATCACTTTCGACTCAATTTCTTTTTCTGAAAGTTTAGTGTGTTCAAAGAGAGGGTAGGCGACATTTTCGAAGACAGAGATGGAATCAAAGAGAGCGCCATTTTGAAAAGAGTAAGAAACCTTAGTCCTGACTTGGACCAGTTCTGGCTCTTTGAGCTGATCAATCCTGTGATGGCGATAATATATTTCACCACTGTCAATTTCTTCCAGACCAATCAGGGAGCGAAGGAGTACGGATTTTCCTGTTCCTGAATTTCCCAGAAGTCCAATGGTTTCACCTTTAAATAATGTAAAATTGACACCACTATGAACTTCTTTTTCATCAAACTTTTTCGTTAAATTTTTAATTTCTAAAAGCTTTTCCATTTTATCCAAATAATAAAAGAAGAATTTTTGTTAAAAAGAAATCTGAAATCAAAATGATGGTTGATGTTCTCACCACAACCCAAATCGCCGCATCTCCTACGCCTTTGGTGCCTTCGGTGGTTTGAAATCCCCGGTAGCAGGCCAAAAGAGAGATGACTAAACCAAAAAAGGCACACTTAAACATGCTTCCAACAATGTCCATAACCTGAACATTGGTTAAAATCTTATTCACGTAAAATCCCACCGGCATGCTGAATTCGGTGTAGGCGATGATTAATCCTCCCACAATGCCCATAAAGGCCGAGAGTGTGCCTAAAAGGGGAAGGGAGATGATGGTGGCAAGAACTCTGGGAACGACTAAAACACGCACTGGTGAGGTTCCAAGGGCCCTGATAGCGTCAATTTGTTGAGTCACGTTCATGGCCCCAATCTCAGCACTAATACCTGAGCCTATTCGGCCAGCAACTAAAAGGGAGGTAAATATGGGAGCTAATTCTCGCACGATGGATAAAGAGACAATGGCAGGTACGTAAAGTGTTCCCCCAAATTTCTCCAGCCCGTAGCCAAATTGTAAGGTCATCACCATCCCTGTCACCAAACCGATGACCAGAGTAATGGAGATAGAGCCCATCCCGAGATGAATGATTTGCTCATATAAGCGGCCCAAATAAAAAGGGCGAGTATAAAGACAATGAACGAATTCTTTAAAGAGCTGAGAAATTTCTCCTACTAGAAGGAGGTTCTTTTTAATTTTCCTGGCTATCATTTAAATTCCACTGAATCGAGAAACTTATCAAAATCAATTTGAACTTCATGGGCCGAATCAAGTGGGGTAATAGAAACAAAATCAAAATAACAATTACTTCTTCTGGTATTCAAGAGGATCAGTCCAACCGGAGCCCCGTCCACTTTTCCTCTTCCTTCGATTCTGTAAGCTTCACGGTTTTTAAAAGTGGTGAAATCTTTTTTTTCTATTTTAAGCTCATCCACTGTATTAAACGTTTTCGTGGCGAGTGTATCGAGAGGTTGATCTTGAAATTCTTCACAGAAGCTATTAGAAAGAAGAATTCGTCCATCCAGTTTATTCACCCAAACGTAGTCAGAGCGGTCTTCTTTTTTCAAAGTCCAATTGGGAGAATCAAAATGTACTTTATACTCATCGCCTTTGGCGCTTTCAGGTTGATCCGGGCCCATTGAAAGTGAGCAACCAGTAAGAATAAAGAGAAGCCATACCCACATAACTCTACCAATTTGAGCGGTTAATAAACAGTCCACTATATTAAGTTATTGTAATCCTTCTACAACCAAAGTGATGTCAAATACTCGACAGGATTTTTTTGCCGATGGGAAAAATATGTCTTTTCGATTCTGAAATCTAAGCTACACTCAGAATTGAGGTAGGTAAAAATGACCACAAGATGTGATCACCTCAAATGAAAGACAGGAAGTCTTCTCGATGAAAATGTTGTCAGCTCTATTCATGACTTTTTTGATGGCCAGCGTTTTTAATGCTGCTCCTGCATTAGCTGATATTTTTAATCAAGAAACCCTCAAAACCCATCTGCGATGGAACCTAATGGTTCCAAGAGACCAATTTTTTATTAATAAGAAAGAGAACGTTCTCAATATTGAGACCGTCAATCTTGAATTGTTTCACACTCTGGCCGGTGAGATCGCTAAGATCAATGCCAATGATCAATATATAGAGAGCATTTCTTATTCAAAAGAGAACTTTCCCGCCAAGCCTGCAACAGTCATCATTAAATTAAAAGATCCCTCGGTTGAACTTTTTTCTTTTTACCGTGATGCTGACAAAAAATACATCTTAGATTTTTGGATCAATGCGGATTTGGTTTCTGAAAAAACGGCAGCCTTTAAGAAACCTCTAGCGTTACCTGAAATGCAGTCTGCGCCTTCGGCACCAAAAAAAGAAGTGGTTGGTAAGAATCCTCTCTTGATGACGAAAAGTACTATTCTTCCCATGGTAGAGGTGACTAAAGATCGCGCCGATGAGCAGGTTCCAAATCCTGGCTACCGTGACTTCAGATACGGTGCTAGTTTTTTCTGGGATTATCGTCCGATGATTCCTCAGCTTGAAAAAGACATCTACCTTGCTTCGAAAATTCCAGACTCGCTTTACCCGATTAAAGATAGAAATAACTTAGATGATCCTAAAGAAGCTCACATGCAGCTCACGATTAATTTTTACCGTGAAGAGAGATGGGGCCTGATGAGTAAATCCATATCTCTTTATGAGAAAAAATATGGACGTGATACTAACGCTGTGATGAATGAATTTCTTAAGGCCAATGCTCTTTTGAAAGGAAATATCGCCAAGCCTAATCGAGGCATCACTCAGTCGGCGATGGTGGTTCTGTCCAATATTAAGGAAATGACGAATGATTACGAGCTTAAAGCCGCTATTCTTCGTTATCTGGTTCAGTACAATGTTGATGTGAAAGATCACGTCAGGACTCTGGAGCTCTCGAAGCAACTTTTTGTTGAAGCTCGTGGGGAATTTGATCAGACATTAGTCATTCAATCTGCACTTACCATTCTCCATGCTTTGGCAGAACTAAAGCAGGTTGAAAAAATTGAAGAATTTTTAAGTGACAAAAAACTTGCTAGTATTTTGCCACCTCAAATGGGCATTGCTTATACTACCTTTGCTCTTTTATCTAAGGGTGAGACTAAAGAAATTATCAAGCGCTACAACGCTATTTCAAAGTCTTTGGCCAAGCCCATTCATCCGGCGATTCTTTACAACGTCGCTGAAAGTCACTTTCGTCGTGCAGATTATGCTTCTGCTATCGCTGTTTTTGATGAATTCATTACCTCTTACTCTTATCTTCTTCAGGCACCATTTGCACGGTTAAGACTTGCTCTTAGTTATGAGTTAATGGACCGTGAGATGACTGAGACTTTAGTTCTTTACCGAAATGCCATTGATAGATCGACTGATCCTGCTGCTCGCTACGAAGCGAAACTTCGTTATGTCGCGCTTAGAGGCGCCCGAAAAATTAATCCTACTGAAGAAGATAAGGAAACAGAAGTTTTCTTAGAACAATCTCCGGATGAAAGTAAGGCTTTTAGCCCTGAATTAAAAAAACTTCTTTGGTTAGTTCGCTTAAGACTTTTTATTACGAATAAAAATTATGAAAAGGCACTGGCCTACTTAACCTCAATTCCACTGGATGTGATTAAGCCCGCCGAAAGAAGAGTGTTTGAGGGTGATGGAGCAGAAATTGTTTTTGGAATAATTAAAGATGCTTATCTTAAAGAAGATTACGCTAAAGTGGTAAAGCTTTGGGAAGTTTACAAAACCAAATATGAATCAAAGGTCGCTAAAAACCTTTATATGAACTTTGTTGTATGTGATTCATTTATCAAGCTTGGTTTATATAAGAGCTATGACCGAGCACTAGATAGTTTCAAATCAGTTCAAGGTGACGAGCCTCGTGTATTTCCTATATGGGTAGAAAGAACTAAAAATACCAATCTTTCAGAAATGATCGAAGAGTTGAGTCTGATTCGCATGGTGGCAGATAAGGACTGGAAGGGCGCAAGTGGCAAGCTGGCCTCATATCCAGTGCCATTAAGGGACTCACTTAACTATCCTTACTACCTTGGAATGGCGAATTTTCATCAAAAAAGTTACCCCGAAGCCATCACAGAATTCGAAAAAGTCTTGGTGAAACAGAATGCTCATAACCAGCTAACTCCACGTCAAACAGCTGATCTTTTAATGAGTTATGTTGAGTCTCTCTATCAATTAAAAGATCAAGATCGCTTCAAAACGGTGGTTCGGGCCCTTAGCCAAGATATCAATAATTCAAAGTCGGCACCGATCTTGAATGTGTCTGAACGAGTTAACTACCTCCTCATCGAATCATTCGCTGGCGAGGCCAATCCAGAATGGAAGGAGCTCGAGATGATGACGAAAGGATTTAGAGAAAAATTTCAAAAATCTCCTTACACTGCGCGAATTGGATACCTTTACGGGTTATCATTAATCAAGAGTTCGCGAATCGCAGAAGGTAAGGAGGTACTTAGCCTTTTAACAAGTGATGAAAAAGTTCCTCTGCATATTAAGGAAATGTGTAGAAGTGAATTGGCAACTTTAGAATTAGTAGAAAAGAAATTATAAACAAACCCAAGCAACAACGGACAGGAGGTCTAATGTTAACTCAAGGTTTTAATCTCGTAGGCAATCACCCAAAATTCAATTCAGCGCTTGAAATGGCACGTAATGTGGCCGTAACAAAGACGCCCATCCTTATTTCAGGTGAAACTGGATCTGGGAAAAAAGCTATCGGATCATACGTTCACCAAAATTCTGCCCGTAAAAATGCTCGTCTGGAAGTTGTAGACTGCAGTATTGATACAGCGAATGTTGAGAAAATTATCCTTGGTCACCGTTGTGATGAAACAGGTCGTTTCAATCGTGGTGTTTTAGAACTTGCCAACGGTGGTACGGTAATATTTGCCAATATTGACGCACTGGATGATATTTTCCAGAAACGCCTCTATACTATCCTTCAAGAGCTTCCTGATTACGACTTAGATGTTCGCGTACTTGCTACGACTTCGAAGAATCTTTCTAAGTTAGTTAGTGCTGGAAAGTTCTCACGTGCCTTATACACATATTTCAACGGAGCGCAGATCGATATGATCTCACTTCGCGAAAGAGGGACAGACGTGGAATTGATCGCTCGTCACTTCATTAATGAGTACGCTTCAGAAACTTCTTCAGGTGAACTTTCACTTTGTGCAGAAGCTGCTCGCAAACTTTCTGACTACAACTGGAATCAAAATCTAGTTGAGCTTCGTTCTTTCATTCGTAAGACTCTTTCTAATATGGAAGGAAGTACTTTGGATCTTGCTGCGATCGAAAACGGTGAACGTAAAGTAGAGTTCTCTTCAAATGAAATCGATGAAGATGGATTCAAGCTTATGTCATTAAAAGAAGCTGAAAAGCTTTTAATTAAGAAAGCACTGGTCTTTACTTCTGAAAATAGAACTCAAGCTGCAAAAATTCTTGGTGTTTCTATCCGTACTCTTAGAAATAAGATTAACGAATACAGAGGCGAAGGCACTACTTACTTCATTAACTTAAGATAATTTATTTTTTTAATTTGTTGAGGCCAGTCACATGGATGTGAATGACAAGACACTTCAAGCACTAACGACCGCGCTGAACTTTCGAGAGATGCGCCAGGAATTAATTTCCTCCAACGTCGCAAATGCCAATACGCCAGGATTCAAGGCCAAAAAACTGGACTTTGAAGAGGCATTGGCACGAGCTTTGGATGTTGATGGTCAGATGGGAATGAATGTGACTGATGGACGTCATCATAATGTTGGTAATGGCGGTTTCAATAATTTAGAACCTGAGATTTACGATAACCCAAATGGGGTTGTTTCTGAGGACGGAAATACAGTTGATGTAGAAGCTGAAATGGCACAAATGGCAGAAAATAAATTGATGTATGATGCCTTAGTTCAGCTGATCAATAAAAAAATGGGCATTATGAAATATGCTCTTAACTCTGAGAAGTAAGGGGAATATAGATGGATTTACTCTCTAGCTTACGAATTAGTTCAAGTGGTCTGGCAGCTCAGCGTAAAAGAATGGAAGCCCATTCTTCGAACATTGCAAATGCTCAGACAACAAGAACTGCAGAGGGTGGCCCCTACAGAAGAAAAGAAGTGGTTTTTGGTTCAGAGCCAGAAAGAGACAGCTTTTCGGATATTTTAGAAGGTGAGTTGGCAGAGAATGCTCAGACGGTTCATGCCACTGAAGTTATTCATTCAGATAAAGTTGTTTTTAAGCATGACCCGACACATCCTGATGCCAATGCTGAAGGATACGTCGCCATGCCGGATATTAATCCGATGGTTGAGATGGCGAACATGATTGAAGCGCAAAGAGCTTACGAATCAAACGTGACAGCGATCAATACCACGAAACAGATGGCCATGAAGACACTTGAAATTGGTCGTTAATAGTAATTGAAGAAGGAATAAACCATGTCGATTAAAGACATTACAAGCTTTCAGAGTACCCTTGGGAATGCAGATGCCAAAGGGTGGAGCCGAGCAGTTGATAATGACTTCGGTGGAAACTTCAATATTGAGGGAGCTCCTTCCGTCGGTGGACCAGAGGGTGCCAAAAGTTTTGGTGATTTTTTACAAGATTCAATTGGCAAAGTGAATTCGCTTCAAACTGAAGCGAACGTTGCGATGGAACAACTTGCAAGTGGTGAGAGCCAAAACTTGCACGAGACATTGCTGGCCGTTGAGAAAGCCGATATCGCTTTCAGGACGATGAATCAGGTAAGAACGAAAGTAATTGATGCTTACCGTGAAATAATGAAAATGCAGATCTAATTAGGATGATTAGATAAGCTTGAATCAGGAGGATTCAGTTGAATAACTTCTTTACGCAAACGGTTCAAAACTTTGCAGATTTCTTTAAGTCACTAGATATGACGAGAAGAATCGGAATGATTGGTGTTGCAGGTTTAGTAATGGCCCTGATGGCAGGGATTGTTATTTACGCTAGCAAAACTGATTATAAAGTTCTTTATACAGATCTTACTAAAGATGATTCAGCAACAATTGCTCGAATGCTTGAAGAAGGAAAGATTTCTTACCAAGTGAAGGACGACGGGAAAACAATCCAGGTTCCTGAAGATATGGTTGAGATCTGGAGACTCGAAATTGCTAAAAAAGGTGTGAACTTTACTGGCACTGTAGGCTATGAAGTTTTTGACAAGCAATCGTTCGGTACAACTTCATTTGTTCAAAAAATTAATAAACAAAGAGCTCTCGAAGGAGAGTTGGTTAAAACCATTATGCATATTAAGGGTGTTGCGCGCGCCCGAATACATTTATCGATCCCTGAATCATCTCCCTTTGTATCTGAAAGAAAACCTCCTACTGGTTCTGTCGTTCTTGATGTAGAGCGAGGTGTAGTGATGACTAATGATGAAGTGAAAGGGATTCAGTCTCTTGTCAGTTCATCGGTTGACGGGATGAGATCGCACAACGTAGTCGTTATTGATTCTCGTGGTAAAAAGTTGTCTGAAAATGATGGCGACCAAATGTCTACTGAGACAGCGAACCGCATCGCACTTGAAACAAGATTAAATTCTCAGTATGAGAAAAAAGTTGAAGAGATCCTCTCGCGTGTTATCGGCGAAGGAAAAGTCATAGCGAAAGTCGCTCTAAAGATGGATTTTACTGAAAAGATTGAAACTCAAACTTCATACGACAATGAAAACGCTGCCCTTGTTTCAGAAGTCCGTAATGAGCAGAAAATGGTTGGAGTTCGTCCGTCGCCTCAGGGAATTCCTGGTGCAAGATCAAATCTTCCCGGAGAAGCCCCGCAGCCAGGTATTCCTGAAACTCGTAACGATGTTGATAAATCTTTAGTTACAAGAAATATGGCCGTTCCTACAACAGTTACAAAATCGAAAAAGCCCACGGCTGAGATTTCTAGCATGTCAGTTGCAGTTATGGTGGATGGTAAGAAAATCCCAGTTCTTTCGAAAGACGGAACACCCATGGTCAATGATGATGGGGTTAACGTAACGAAGTACCAAGCTTGGTCAGAAGAAGAACTTCAGAACTTTCAACAAATTGTTGCTAGCTCTTTAGGCATTAACCTTACCCGCGGTGATAAATTAGTTATCAAGAACATGGAATTCGCTAAAGAAGATCTGGCCGAAATGGAAGCCATCATGAGAGCACGTGAAAATCGTGAGCTGATGAAAAATATCACTAAGTACTTAATGATTGGTGCCATTATTTCTCTTTTCTTCTTCATGGTAGTAAGACCATTCATCCAATGGCTTACAGAGAATTCTGTTGAATCGATTGAAGACTTCTTACCTAAGACGATTGAAGAACTTGAAAAAATTCAGGCCAATCAGCGTCTTCCAGGACTTGAAGATGTACTGCCTTCTTTTGAAGACAGGCTAAATCCTGAGAAGATTGAAGGGAATATGTTAAGAGAGAAGATAATCTCTTTAATTGAGGCCAACCCTGGTAAAGCGGCTCAAGTGATTCATGAAATGATTCACACGGCTGATGGACAAAAAGAAATAGCTTAATTTTTTAGATAAAAAAATGGTTTCAGGAGTACGTTTGTGGAAGAAGAAAAAAGTTTAGAACCAGATGTGCAATATGCATTACTGTCAGGCCAAGAAAAGGCAGCTATCCTTTTGTCCGCTCTCGGACCAACGACGACTAAACTCATTTTTAAGCACATGAAAGATAACGATGTTAAGCGCATGATTAACTCGATGTCTACGATCTCCAAATCTCCCATTTGGATGGTGAAAAAAGTTCTTGAGGAATTCTACTCAGCAATTAATGAAGATTCTGACCTTCTCTTCTCTGAAAATAAAGGCCGTGATTTTATTCTGGGCACACTCGGCGAAGACCGAGCGAAACAACTCTTGGGTCAAATCGTTGATGTTGGAACTAATAATACACTTGAATCTTTAGAGCTTGTCGATACCAGAACTTTGGCAAACTTCCTGATCAACGAGCATCCTCAGACAATTGCACTTATCTGTGCCCATTTGCCAGTCGAGAAAAAAGTTGAAGTTCTTCGGAAACTTCCTGAAGGATTACAAGCCGAAGTGGTGCTTCGAGTAGCGAATCTA
>CANFNN010000086.1 GCA_947448095.1 Bacteriovoracaceae bacterium
GCTTTCTTTAAAGAACTCTAAAGCAGATTGAGCCGCCTTGGCTCTGTGCGAAAACTCATTCTTCCATTCCGGTAGCTCAGCTAAGCTCTTTTTATCATTCTCTTTTCTCTCGGGAATAAAAATCGGATCATAGCCGAAACCTTTCTCCCCTTTGAGCTCATCTCCAATGACTCCCTGAACTCTTCCTTCAAAAAAATAAATTTCATCGGGAGATAGGTAGAAGCAAAGCACACACACAAAGTAGGCCTTGCGGTCTTTATGGGCGCCATTGAGAAGCTCAATCAACTTGAGGCACTTCTCTGGATAGGTCGTGCACTCTGGTGCAAAGCGGGCCGATAAAACCCCTAATATATCTGGCAGTGATTCCACCACAAGCCCCGAATCATCAGCTAGCGAGGGAACTTTGTAGGTTTCATAATAGGCCTTGGCTTTGAGTAAGGCGTTTTCAATAAACGTTTTTCCCGACTCATCGACTTCAAGCGTTCGAGGAGCTGCGTGAATTTGAAGGGTATCTAGGAACAATTCTTTAAATTCTTCGGCTTTGTGCGCGTTTCCTGTACCAAGAAGAAAAGACTTCATTTTAAATTCGCTAGTGTTGCCTGTTGTTCTTTGATCACAACCTTTAAAGCACTTTGAGCACAGGTTAATAAATCGTTCATATGCGCCATTGAAAATGGTTCTTTTTCGGCAGTACCTTGAACTTCCACAAATTTCCCACTCGCTGTCATCACAATATTCATATCAGTTTCACAGCTAGAATCTTCTTCATAATTGAGATCGGCGATGACTTCATTTTTACTGTTGATACCGATAGAAATGGCACAAAGCCCATCTTTAATAGGGTTTTGTTTAAGTAAACCTTCTTTCAGTAAACGTCTGACCGCCATTTCTAAGGCAATATAGGCACCAGAAATAGAAGTAGTGCGAGTCCCACCGTCAGCCACTATAACATCGCAATCAAGCATGATTGTTCGTTCGCCTAATTTAGACATATCCACTATAGAGCGCAAAGATCGACCGATGAGGCGCTGAATTTCCTGAGTGCGTCCGGAAGCTCCTTTTCTTTCTCGCTCACAACGGGTATGAGTTGAAGAGGGAAGCATGGCATACTCTGCAGTTAACCAACCCTGACCTTTTCCTTTTAGAAATGGTGGTACAGACTCCTGAACAGATGCAGTAATATGAACCTTCGTATTACCAAATTCGGCCATGACCGATCCGTAAGCATAAGGGTTGATATGGGTGGTAAATTTAATGGGTCTTGGAGTATCACGAGTAATTAATGACATAGGAACCTCGGATGAAAAAATTTATACATGTTGAACGGTGTGATTCTACACAAGAACTTCTTAAAGAACAATTAGCGCTCCAAGATCATTGTGGGGATCTGACCATTAGTTGTGGACATCAACTAAAAGGTTTTGGGCGAGGATCAAATACCTGGACTGATTCACCAGGAACAGTATGTTTTTCCATGACGCTTGAGCCTCATATCAAAGTAACATTTACCGCCCTAGAGATCTCACTTCTTATAAGTCGTTTTTTTTCGCTCAAAGGAAAAGACATCAAAGTCAAATGGCCCAATGATCTGATTAATTTTCAGGGGAAAAAGTGTGGAGGAGTGATCGTACAAAACTCAGGGAACCGCTACTTCGCAGGAGCCGGCCTAAATCTTTTTCAAAATGATTCAAGATTTGGTGGCATTTATGAAGCAGAATTTGCAGTGGATAAAAAAGAATGGGCAAAAGACCTGAGTCATTTTATTACGAGTCATCGCTACACAGATTCAGAAGTACTAACGGGAGACTGGAACAGTATATGTTTTCACTTGAACCACGAAGTAAGCATCATTGATGGTAATGAGGAAACAAGAGGGAAATTTATTGGACTTGGCCCTTATGGTGAAGCCCTTATAGAAAACTCACAGGGCACTCATCATATTTACAACGGTAGTCTAAAATTAATTTGAATCGTTTAGAATTTTATTTGAAATTTTAGTCATCTCTTGGCGAATAAGATTTTCTGCTAAATCAGGAATCACTTCCCATGCAATTTTTTCTACTTTTTGCTTAAACATTTCATCCATGTATTCTTGAACATGTTTTTTTATCATTGCATCCATTTCATGACGCAATTCCTGCATATTTACGCCAGCAGAAATCGGTGCGCTTAACGGGGCAGGAATTTCAAAAGAGATCGGCTCAGGTGAACTATTCCACTGGATTTCTTCATTTTCATCAATAGGTTTAAATAAACTTTCATCAAAATATTGAGATGAATTCTGGAGATTATTTTTAACTTCTTCGATCTTGGCCGAAACTTCTTTTTTTAAATCTTCAAATTCATCAACCTTCCAAAGATCTTCCTCAACTTCATCTCTTATCTGAGCTTCTATGCTGGAGACGTCAGTTTCTTCCATTGAATTAATAGAATGCTCTATTTCAAATTCAGAATCTGAATCCATATTAAAGGTTTCAATCGAAATAAGTTTTGATTTCGTTACTGGCTTTTCTTGAATCGGTGGAGCTTTCGCGACCTCAAGATCTTCGATCGTTGGATAATCTAAATCATCGTTCTCAGGAAATTTAATCTCATCTTTAGCTGGTGCTGGTGCACTGACTTTTATTTCTAATTTATTTTTATGCTCATGCAGCGACTTAACCTCACCAATCACAGGTGGTAGGTCCATCAATGGGCCGTCAGAAGATTCTCCATTGATAATACTTGGTATACTCATTCCCCAATCACTTACTTGCTGATCAAGAGGATTAAGATGATTTCTTACATCAAAAGCAATCTTTGGTTCTTCAACCTGAGTTATTTGTTCCGTGGAATGACTGACTTTCCAGTGGTCATCTTCCATAGGAACAATGAATTCCTCTTTCTTAGGCTCTGGAAACTTTAATTCTTCAAGGGGTGCCGTATCTACTAGGCGCTTACAAATAGCAATGAATTTATTAGAATCAAACGGTTTTACAATTTTATCCGAGGCCCCACATTTTTCCATGGAAGCATCATCAACAGTGTCAAAGGTTCCTAGCAAAAGTAAAATTCTTGCGCTCGGTACAGCTGCTTTAATTTTGGCAGCCAATTCGTAACCAGAATATTTTTCAGATAAATTAAAGTCTAAAAAGACTAGTTCAGGTTGAACTTCAGGAAGCTTTTTAAAAAGCTCATCATCGCTAACACAGTCAACGATATCAAATGGCTGATTCGCCAAAGTAATTTTGATAACTTTTTGAATAGTTAAACTATCATCTGCCAAAAGCACTTTATGATTCATCAGAAAATTATAGATTGGGCGCGCGCAGTATGGGAATGGAAAAAATCTTAAAACTCGAGAATCATTGCGGTTTGATTATCCAGATTGCCATGAGAGTTGGATAATTTTAGTAAACTATTCAGTCTTTCTTGGGCATCCGGCGCATTTCGGTTCAAATGGTGAAGGATTTCCTCCTCAGACAGACAAGCATACAGGCCATCAGTCATCATTAAGATCTTGTCCCCCTCCAAAAGTCTTACTTCACGCATCTGATAGCCCAGTTCTGGATACATTCCCATAGCATCCATAGGTGAAGTTCGAAATTTTGTGTCAAACTGGCCTTTGGACAAATGCTTGAGCGTATCTTCGACAATTAATTTGGAAAGAGTGCCCTGGCGATAGTGGTAGGCACAACAGTTACCAACTCCAACCAAAACCATAAGACTATCCGATTTCGCAGCGACGATGGCACTAGAGCCAGCTCTTTGATTAAAAGGTCGATCAGAATTAAATTTGAACAGATTCTGATGAGCATTCATCATAGAATTTAAAATCGCATTCCCCTCTAAAAGATTACGAGGATTATAATAGAGAGGCATAGTGGCATTAGGATCATCTGAGAGCTGAGTATAAAAAGATTTGATTTCGCCTTTGAGTTTCTCCACTGCCCGGTCGCCAATTCCTGACCCACCAAAACCATCCAAAACCATAAAAAGATCATTCTCAAAATCAAAATCATAAGCATCTTCATTCACTTGAAGATAAGGGCCTTGGTGAGTTTGAGCGGCATAGGCCTTGAGTCGCATAGATTACTCCAGGTAATTCTTTAATTTATCGCTCGCCTTCTTATAGTATTCACTATCAGTGGGAGAGATCTGTTGAACTTCTTGGAACTTTTCCTTGGCATCTGAAAAAAGACTTAGGGACTCAGCAATAATAGCCTCACGGTAAATTCTTTTTGATCTAGTGTCCAATGATGATCTTATATCATCTACTTCATTTAGCGCCTCAGAGTTAGTCGGCTCTATCTTTAAAATTTCAAGGAATGCTTCATACGCACTTCTTAGGTCCTGACCTTCTTTCAAGGATCGAGCCTTGCCAATCAGGGGTCCTAAATCCGCGGCTAATTGGTTTTTAGAATCGGACAACATATCGCTTGATTCTTTAACAAGGTCCTCATCAGTTCCCTTTCTTCGCAGGTACTCTTCTAATTTCAGAATGGCTTTATACCATTCTTTTTTGAGGTAATAAGTTTTCCCAGGATTAAGTGCATCAACCATTGCCTTACGAGCGGCCTCTTTACTGGCTTTTTCTAAAGCTATTCGCTCTTCTTCTTTTTGCCATGCTTCGAGTTCCATTTTTAATTGCTGTACTTCAATGTTTTCTGGATCCTTCTCCGCAATTTGAGAAAAATAACTCTCGGCCACAGTTATTTGTCTCTCTTTGACTGCCTCTCTGGCCTTCACAAGAAGTTCTTCAATTTGTCTTTTATTCTTGAGGCGCTCTTCTTCGGCGCGCTTTTGAGCTTCCAATTCTTCAAGCCGCTTCAATCCAGCTTTGGTTTGATCAAAATAGGTAGTGACCTTTTTATATTCGGGATCAATCTCCATCACGGTTTGAAACTCTTTTAAGGCCTCAAAATATTTATTTTGCTCAAAAAAGCTAACCCCTAATTCATAAGACATGTTTCGTTTTTGTTCTAGTTCTTTTGAAAGTTGAATTTTAGGCTTGGCATTTTTGTCTTTTGGCTCCAATTTAACTTCCGGAGCTTTTGCAACAGGTACAGTTTCCTCTGATGGTGACAGCAAGACGTAGCCAAGAATAAGCACAGTACTAACTATGATAAGTTTTTTTCTCTTAACCGGATCTTTCCAGATTCTTTTAAGAAAACTTTTTTCAGGAGGAGCTTCAGAATTAAAATCAACATCACCCTCTCCGACATCCACCATCTCTTCTTCAATTTCTTCCGTCTCAATCATTTGCCCGCTTTCAACGGGCATTAATCGATCAGACTCTGCATCAAGAAGATCAGATCTTGTTTCGAGGGAAAAACTGGTACTACCAATCACAAACTCATCTCCGGTCGAGAGATGTGCCTTGTTGATTCGTTCACCATTTAAAATCGTACCGTTTGAAGAATTTAAATCCTCAAGAGTAATATCAATATTATTTTTTCTGAGTACGGCATGAATTGTTGAAACTTCGGGATCATCCAGAACAATCTGACATTTTTTTGGATCTCGACCAATATATATTTCGGCAGTATCAATTTGATATCTGTCATACGGGGCGTGATCACCAAATAGAACCAGTTGATAATTAACAAAGGCTTTGAAGAAACGAGTACTTTCTTCACTCAATCCTTCATCACTAGTACCGCTATCTTCACCAAAAGTGGAAACCTCATTGTCCCCAAAAGTTTCAGTGGGAAGAAGATTATCTTCTGATGGAGTCTCATCACCAAATGAATCTCCACCTTCTGAAAAGCTTTCTGACTCTTCAGGAGCAACGACCTCTTCATTAACATCGCTAGCTGAGCTAAGCATTTCGGTCGATTCAAGCTCTTCAAGAGGTAATGAATCACTTACCATGTCATCAAGTTCACTTAAATTATTTGAGGACGTATTCTGTGTTTTAACTTCTTGGTAATGAATTGGTTCAGGGGCTTGATAAATGTTTTTCTCAGGCGCTTTAAGACTAGACGGTAAATTCGAGACAATTACCGAATAGGATCCAAATTTAATCTCATCACCTTCATGAATATCCATTTTTCCAGAATTCTGACCATTCACACTGATAACGCCCAACTGAGAAAGCTTTTCACATATCCATTTACCATTTTCATTTTTCAGGACGAAATGGTGCCTTGAGATCAAAGGATCTTCAATAAGGACATGACAGTCCTCAGATCTTCCAATAAAAATTTCGTACCTTTCATTGATATCTGGTGTTTCTACCAGATAGTCATTAATCGGAACGTGATTTTTTAAGACAGTTAGTTTCACCTGGCTCCATTCCCATTCTGGTTTCTAAGTCTTTTATCTGTGTTTCAGCATTCTTGTAGCGTGGATCATCGGGAACTGTATAAAGCAGTCGAATAATTGAACAATATGAAACGACTGAACTCTGAAACTTAAGGGCACCTTCGTCCCTTTGCGCTCTGATCGTAAATTCTTCAATTGTTTTATCCAGTCTTTCTTTAGTTTTTCTTAAATGGTACTCAGCATAAGAGTCACCAGGAGAAATAATAAGCGCAAGATTGAATTCAGCAATTGCCCTAAAATAATTTCCTTCCCTAAATTCTCGTAAGCCTCTTTGATAAATAATATTTAACTTCTCTTTGACGGCCTTGTCTTCATTGGCTTGTCGTTTTTTAAGTTGCGCCAAGTATTCTCCGGACACATCTTGGTAGTTAGCCGTATTCTGCTTTTTCGATTTCCCTGAGTTGTCAGAGCTTGATTTATCATCTCCAAGAATCATATAAATAAAAAAACCTGCCAAAAGGATCATAGGAATCAGCGTTTTTTTCGCTCCCGCCCCTGTTGGCGCTTCGGAGTTTTTATCTTTTGCTGCTTTCGGTTTGGCGTTTACTTCGACTTTGGCAAACTTAAAGACAGTCTGTCCCACAATCAGCTTATCACCCTCATTTAAAGGAGACTGAGTTACTTTTTTTTCATTAACAACAATACCGTTTTGCGATCCTAGATCTGTTGCCACCCAACCGTTACCAACTTTTGTTATTTCTGCATGCTCGCGACTGGCCTTGGTATCATTGAGTTTAATGTCAGCGTTATCACCGCGACCTATAACAATCCGGTTTCCAGCTAAAACATAAGACTCACCCTTACTGCTACCAGTAAGGCATACTAGCCGGAAGTAGGTTCCGGCCTCTTTGGGAGATTCAAAATGTTTAAGAACTAAAACATTCTTTGCCATAATTAGCTTTTAACGAAAGTGATATAAAATCCTTTCGCAAACTTATCCTTTCCTACAAGAGCAACAATATTGATCATCATGTCTTTTCCACCGATCTGATAACTTTCTTTCTGGTGACAGCCTTCATTACTTGCAGACCGGTCACAAAGGTCTATCACTGTAGCTGCAAAGCCTTGGTCGCGAGCTGTGTCTAAAAGACTTTGCCCTGCGGAGGCGTTTTCTCTGATACCTATTAAATCTTCTGCTTCAGAATTAAGATGCTGAATAATTTTTTCAGAATTTAAAATCATAATAGGTCCTTGAGCACCCTCCATGAATTCTTTTAGAGTTCTTAAATAGGGACCATCTTCTTCCATATTTTGAACTTCGCCACCATCAGTGTTTTGTAACTCTTTAATCCTAGTTAAAATACTATTGATCGTATTTCTCAGAGGATGAATCTCTTTAAAAAGTGTATTTGAATTCAATTCTTTTTGGCGCCCTCTGAGAACTGCTTCAATTTGATACCTAATTTCATCCAGAGGACGAATTGTCATATAATAAAGGATTCCAAAGAAGAAAATTGCCACCATCCCTGCGGTGATTAAAGACTCTAAATAGGCTTTCGAATTATTGGAGGCTTCTCGTGCTAGCGAGCTCGGAGAGAAGATAATTGTAATTACAGCAACCACAACATCTCTGCCCATTTGTTTATCATGGGCCTTAATTGCACGGGCAATACCAATCTGATTTCCACCAAGATCTTGAATAACTTCCTTATCTTGATTGCTTTCCGTCTTATAAAACTTTAGAGCATCTACTGAAAATGGATCATTAACGATGGTGTTTAGACTCGACATCGGCCTGTAGACACGACCTTCAATGTCATAGAGTTTGTAACTTTGTACACCTTCTGCATCCTCACCTTCTAGAAAGTCAGTTCGGATGTGATCAAGATTCTTCTCTCTTAAATGGGCACTATTCAAGTGATCCACTTCAGCGGCGTATTGTTTTCCTCGAAGAGCTATCTCTTTAATCAAAAGTTTCTTACTGTCTCTAAGGACTGGTAAAATAGTCAAAGTGATATTGATAGCAATGAAAATAAAAAGTAAAATCCCAACTAAGGCAGACCATTCATAACGTTCGTTAAATCCGTAGATTACTGGCATTAACTTATACTTAAATATCCATATGGGCTTAGCAATTAAGCTGTCCGGCATCGGCTCAACTTGTTTTAATTCATCATATGAATCGTCATCATCATCCTCACCACTTCTCGCCACTTTCTTCTTAATGATTACTTTCTTCTCAAGAACGTAAACAACTTGAAGAATAACGTTTGGTAAAGCGATCTTGTCGCCGTCTTTTAGAGTAACTTTTTTAATAATTTTACCATTAACCAGAGTTCCGTTTGAACTTCCTAGGTCTTCTGCAAAAGCACTTTCTCCATTAACGGTAATTCTTAAATGCTTTTTGGAGATTCCTTCCACTGCAACTTGATGATCACAGTCCGCGGACCTACCAATTGAATTGTCCCCATCATTCAGAATGAATTCTTTACCGCGAAGCTTTCCACCAACGGCAACGAGTTTAAACACTTTTAACCTCCAGAATATCTCCCTCTTTCAAATCAGAAGGGAGCTTCCCTGCCGGTAGTTCAAGTGTCTTATTGGCCCTGAAATAAATCCAAGTCATTCTCCATGGTTTAAGATTGCGAATGATTTTAATTATTTTATTTTCTGAACTGAGAAAAACAATATCGAGGTTATAGCGCATAAAAAATGTATGAATGGATCGACAGGGGTCCAAAAGTAATCCCTCTGCTCCTACAATTCTCTCCCTAAACATTAATCCGATAAGACGATCTAAGAGCGTTTCTGCAATGAGAATGTCTTTAGAGAGAATCTTATTACCGTAACTAATCTGTATTTTCACATTTGCCCCGACATCATTTTCAATACCATTGGTGCAAAAATCGCCACCAGTACTGCTGGCAAAATAAAGAAAATCATAGGAATCAATATTTTGGTGGCAGCAGTAGCACCGGCCTGTTCGGCACGTGCAGAACGTTTGACTCGTAATTCGCTTGAGAGCTGTTTGAGAAGTGGTCCAATAGAAGCACCCACCGAATCAGCAGCGATTAAAGTGGCGCAAAATGAGTTAATTTCAATAATATTCACTCTCCAACCCAGTTGTCTTAGGCCTTCGGCTCGCGAAGAACCAATTTTTGTTTCTCGCACCAGTGTTTCAAATTCTTCATTTAAGGGACTAGAAGGAGCTTTTTCAATCACGCGTTGAATGGCCGCCATAAAATCCAGTCCTGCCTCAACTGATAGGGCAAGCATATCGACAATAAAAGGCATCGCTCTTAGAATCGCTTCGGCCCTATTACTTATTAGTCCACTTAACCAGACGTCTGGATACATGTATCCAATGAGTCCCATGACTGGGGTAATTGCTAGGGGCCACGACTCTTCCATAATAAAGCGAACAATCAAAAATCCAAATGGTCCGCCTAAAATCATAAAGAACTTCAGGGCCATAAATTCTTCAGGAGTCATGTCTTTAATCAAACCCGCGTTAGCGAGCTTTTGGCGATACTTCGCTCGGTACTTCTGTTTGTTTTTACCTTGAGTCATAGGAAGAAAATATCGTTTATAAAAAGGACGAGTAAGCTTTATAAAAATTGGCTGCTGTTTTACTTTCGCCGTATTTTCAGCATCTTCTAGTGCTTCCTGAGTTTTAAA
>CANFNN010000087.1 GCA_947448095.1 Bacteriovoracaceae bacterium
GAATGGACTGAATGACTCGGCTCAATTCAAAAAGTTTCCGAAGAAAATTCAGGAAATGCCAAAAACCATTCATTTTACAAGTCTAAATCCTGGTCTTCAACAGGCACACTCTTCTTGAAATTATCTTTCTCCCTGATGTCATCTTCTCGGAATTCTTCTTCACGTTGAAGGTTGACTTCTTTTTTTTCTGTTTTGATTTTTGTACAGGCACTAATGATAACAAGCATAAGTAAAATGTAATACAAAGGAATCTCCTGTGTTCATTCTTCTTCGTTCAAATATGATTCTTCAATTGTTTCATTGGCAAGCGTATCATCATAAACATCTGGCATGGCCGGATGCTCTAGTTGACCATCATAGCTTGAATCATAGTTGAATGAATCCTCCTCATTTTCGAAATTTGTTTCATCCTGATACGGCTGAGGAAATGCACTGAATGACAAGATAAGCAGAACGAGGCATGTTGTTTTTTTCATGAAACCTCCTGAGTGGCGCTTGTCCTATTTTAAGAAATCGCAAGATGTCATAGTAAGTGTCACCGCACGATTTTATGTTGGCCTAACTCTTGCTCTCTTCTTTCAATTGGTCTGATCGGTAATCATTTTAACAAGTAACATTATATGAATTTTACACCGGTCAAAAGGTTATGTTCTCTTTGCCTTTTGACACTACTTAGTTGTGGTAAGGGTTACAAAGAAAAAGAATATCTTCAATACGAAGTAGCCTCTGGCCGCTTTAAGGCGACTTTAAAACCTCTCAACTCCCATGTTGGTGCTTTTCACGGTTGGGTAAGTTTATCTATTGAAGACTATCAATTTTGGGCGAGAGTCAAAGTCATGGGACCCAATACGAAAGATATGCATGCGCAGTACATTCACACGCGGGGGATGTGTCCAATGATGAGTGATGACACAAATCATGATGGATATCTTGATTTTATGGAAGCCTCAATGGTGGCCGGTCCAATTCTCCTTCCCCTCGATTCAAATTTAAATTCTCAGATGTTTGGACTAAATGAATTTCCTGTGATGCGAAGTAAAAAAGATTTTTATTATTATTCTGAGGCTTGTAATGCTGAGAGAATGATGTTCGATCTTCGGCGACATGATTCTTATCAAACAGACATGATTTCCAAACTCGCTTCAAGCGAGAAGCTGAATTTACATAAACGAATCGTTATGATTTACGGTGTCGCCCAAGAAAGAGCCCTTCCAACTACGGTTAGGTCCTTTGATGGGTATCCTAGTCAGGCCTCGCTTCCGATTGCCTGTGGTGAAATTATGGTCGGTGAGTCAGATGGCTTTAGTCTTAAATGACCCAGTTCTTTTTCTTTGTCCGGGCAAATTACCTCATTTATTTAATAGGCCTTTCTGTTTTCACGGACTTCTTCCATGGCGGCATTCTTGCTTAATCCAATCGCGTCTTTTGTTGCAATGCGATCGCTTTCTTTAAGGAGAATGAACATGTCTAAAAAATCCACCTACACCCAATTTGTTTCTCTTGTTTTAGGTGCCTCACTCATGACCGCCATGATTTCCTGTACGGATGAGAGTTTAAATCCCACGCATAAAAAAAATACTAATCTGCTCGAAGATTCACCAATTGAAGGCCGCTATGAAGTGAAGTTTTCTCCTCTCAACTCATCAGTTAGTGGACTTACCGCCGGTAAGGCAAAAATAAGAATTATTGCTGATAAGATTTCCGTCGGTATCGAAATTACGGATTCACCTTCAAAAGCCATTCATTCACAGTTTCTCTATACGGCCTCAGAATGCCCAACTGAAGTTCATGATGTTAACAACGATGGCTTCATTGACCAAGTTGAGGCTTCAAAAGTTCTAGGCTCTATTCTTATTCCACTTGATGGTGATTTGAATTCCCAGGATCAAGGGGAGACTCACTTTCCTTGGTCTGATGGTCTTGGCAACTATTCCTATTATCAAGAAGGGGAATTTTCAAGCATGCTGGCAGATTTGACTGCTCCTGATCTTAATCTACAGGATGAGATCATTAAATTAGTTCCTGGGCATGATTTGAAATTGCAGGGGAAAGTGATTGTGATTGAAGGCATTTCGGAAGATGCTTATTTACCTGGATCGATTCAGTCTCTTGGGTCAAATTCTGACCGAAAATCTTTACCAATTGCCTGCGGAGTTATTAATCGCGCTCTCTTGGAAGACTCAGAAACCTCAGAGGGTGATGATGTATAAGTTTTATCTATCGATTTGATCAAAAATCATTCATTTCATTTTTACTCAATTTATAGAATACTGATTCTTTAAGGAGTTAAAATGATTGTTCATCTCGCTAATACTCGTGGCATGGCCAACCATGGCTGGCTACAAAGTGCACATACTTTCAGCTTTGCTGACTACTATAATCCTGAGCGCATGCATTTTGGGGCCCTAAGGGTTATTAACGATGACACAATTGAAAAAGGTAAAGGATTTGGACGCCATCCGCATCGTGATATGGAAATTATTACGATTCCAATGGAAGGCTCTCTTAAGCATGAAGATTCAGAGGGCAATATTGGGGTGATAGCTAGAGGCGAGGTGCAGGTGATGTCCGCGGGGACAGGCATTTTCCATTCTGAGTTCAGTGACCCTCAATTAACGACCAAGCTTTTACAAATCTGGGTCTTTCCCAAATTGCTAAATGTTAAGCCCCGCTATGATCAAAAAGAATACCTTTTGCAGGAGCGTAAGGATCGTTTTCAATTGATCGTCTCCCCCGATGGGCGAGAACAATCTCTTGCGATTAATCAGGACGCCTTTTTTTCAATCGCGCAAGTGAGTAAAGATTCTGTTCTGAATTACTCGCCTTATCTGGCGAGCAATGGGGCCTATCTTTTTATCATGAGTGGTTCATTTGAAATTAACGGGCAAGTCTTTCATGCCAAAGACGGCGTTGGGCTTGAATCCTTCAAGACTATTTCCCTCAAAGCATTGAACGAAAGCTGTGAGATCCTTGTGATGGAATTACCAATGCTCGAGCCTTAAGGTGATTATTTCGCTCGCAGCATGGAGTGAATCTTCGCCAACTTTCTGGTTTTTTTATTCGCATAAAGCTTCAGATCGTCTTGGCGGTATTTTTCTAGCGCTTGTTGCATCTCTTGTGCATTCATAGGTATACCGTGCTTCTTCTCAAACGCTAGGTCTAAGCTCTTCATGTCTTCGACAAGCACGCCACCAATTTGATTAATGAGTGTTACTGTACTTAACATGTTTTTAGGGATTTCTTTGGAGAAATCATCTAGTTTAAGCGTCTTCTTGACTAGCGGCCAAAGGAAAGTGCGACGGACTTTCCAAATAATTCCACCGGCCATTTTGGATTTCATGTTATCGACTAATTTATAATCGTAGTCATTCATCCAGCGAAATATTTCTGACATGATGGCATCTTTTTGACGAGAATCTCGAGTTAAGCGAAGATCTTGAAATTCACCCATAAGTTCAAAGCGTGGATCAATTTCCATATCCCCAGGCTCATATGTTGGGCCCGGAGCAATTTTGAGTCTTGAGACTAAACTTTCTGCGCCACTAATTTCATTTGGGTAATAGGGGATTTTAAATTGTCCCTCACTCGCCATCTCATAAGCAACTTGGGACACTTCTGCACACGACATCGTCGTTGGGTCTTTGAAATTTAATTCATAATCATATTTGATGGGATTTTTCTGATCTAAACGATCTTTTACGAGTTTTGAAATCTTTGAAGAGGCTTTGCGGGCCAAGCTCTTATCTTTATTTCTTAACCACAGAATTCTTGCGTTCTCATTTTTGAGCGCAAAATCAAAATCATAAAAATCCACACCAACCCCGACGTAGGATTCAATAGTTTTTAGCTCTTGAGTTTTACTATCTCTATCGACAAAAACGATATGACTAAACTGTGTTGCCCTCGAACCTAATCGGGCAATCATGCCTGACAAAAAACTCACTCCTCGGGTAACAAGAACATCTCCGGCCTCAAACTTTAAATCTTTTCCCGCTTCAGTTGTTCGGTTAACGTAAAAAGTGGGAGAAGAATCCTTCATCGGAATCGGTTGCTTTTGAAAATCAATTTTGTCTGGACTCTGGTGTTCTACGTTATTTGCGATCTCTAAAAGATAGTCTTCAATAAAGCGAAATTGGCGAAAATTAGATTGGATTTGATAAACACAGCTTTGATCAAAGTCCATTAAACGAGAATGAAGAACTGATCGAATGCGCCACGAATTATCTGCAATTCTTTGCGCCTGATTTTTTAGCTCGCCTAATGGCAGAGTTTTAAGATCGAGGTTATCAAGGTTTTTTTCAACGTCTTTGAGATATGTCTTACACATTTGACTATTAAATGAGGGAGATTCCACAGTTTCAAGGATCTCTTCACTGGCCTTGAGTAGGTCTCCCAACTCTGGTTGAGTCACCACGCTGGCAACATGACGCTGGGTTTGCGTGCAAGATAAAGAAGTAAGGAGCAGCAGAGGGGTCAAATTGAGTTTTAGCATAGTGTCCTGATCGGACTGATCTGGTATTTACTTTAACGCTTAATGGGTACCATTGACTCGGCTTCAGGCAGTACTCTTTTCTAAGGAGGAGTATGTTTGGGAGTAGCCCGATTTTCTCAATAACTATCGTTGTTTTTTATCTTTTGGGCTTCGTCTGTGCGAGCCTAGCGATCCTGCGTGCTCGAACGCCCCAAGGTGCTGCTGCCTGGGCAGTGGGTTTAATCACCTTACCCTTTTTCACTGTGCCGCTATTTATGGTTTTTGGAAGAAGAAAATTTTATGGCTATGCCAATCGTCGAAAACTAATCGAGCGAAAAATTACCCGAAAATTACGTCACATGCAGGAAGCCTTAATCGAGGGGGAAGTCGCTCCGACTGAAATTCATCCGCTGATGAATTCGTTGGCAATGCTCTGTCATCCCGGTTTTACTGGCCATAACAAGATTGAACTTTTAATTGACGCTAATCAGACTTACACCACCATGCTGGCCGATCTTGAAAAGGCCGAGAAATACATCATTTTTCAATTCTACGTCTTCAGGGGAGATATGATTGGCAAAAAGTTTGCTGAAGTTTTAATGAGAAAGGCGAGAGAAGGTATTAAAGTTAATTTTCTTTATGATGAAATTGGCAGCGAGATCCCTGAGGAATTTATTGAATCCCTTAAGCGCTCAGGCATTGATGTTTCCCATTTTAATTCTTTTAGTGGCAACGGCAGATTTCAAGTGAATTTTAGAAACCATCGAAAAATTCTGATCGTGGATGGAAAAGTCGCCTTCGTCGGCGGACTGAATATAGGCGATGATTACTTGGGCCTATGGGAGAGTTTGGGTGCCTGGAGAGACACCCACGTAAGAATGGAGGGCCCCTCGGTTATTGCGACTCAGCTGATTCACGCCAAAGACTGGTACTGGTCCCAACAAGTGGATTTGAAAGCCGATTGGGTGATTCCACAAACGGATGGGGATGCGAACATTCTGATCCTGCCCTCTGGTCCTGCCGATGAGAGACAAATTTGTCTTTTGGCACATATTGCGATGGTTAATTCCGCTCAAAAACGCTTATGGATAGCTAATCCCTACCTTGTTCCACCCGAAGGATTAATGGATGCGATTCTCCTCGCAGCACTCAGGGGAGTGGATGTACGCTTTATTCTTCCCTCCTACAGCGATGCGTGGATTGTGATGATTGCTTGTGAGGTTTATATCTCAAGGCTACTGAGACATGGGGTGAGAGTATTTCGCTACCAAAGTGGTTTTATGCATCAAAAAGTCATGCTGGTTGATAACCTTTTTGCGGTCGTAGGTTCTGCCAATCTTGATTTTCGGTCCATGTTTATTAATTTTGAGATTACGGTGATTGGGCAAGAGAAAAAATTTATTCAAGACGTTGAGCAGATGCTACTCAGAGATTTCAAGCAATGTCAGGAAATTTCTTTGGAAGATTACAAGAATTTGAGTCTTTGGAAGAAAATATCATCGCGTACCGCTAATCTTTTGGCCCCAGTGCTTTAATTTTCATCTTTTCTTCTTTATACTTTCTTTATTTATCAAAGGAATCACTATGAAGAAGCTTTTCTTTCTATTTTGTTTAACTTTCCTCGGAACTAGTTTTGCTGCCAATCCAGTCGTTACGATGGAAACTTCTCACGGAGCAATTGAAATTGAACTCCTTCAGGACAAAGCTCCAAATACCGTGGCCAATTTTTTGAAATACGTCGATGCGAAGTTTTATGATGGAACCATTTATCACAGAGTGATTAATGGCTTCATGATTCAAGGTGGTGGCTTCAATCAAAAAATGGAAGAAAAGAAAACCAACGCTCCTATTAAGAATGAGGCCAATAATGGTCTAAGAAATGATGCAGGTACGGTTGCCATGGCACGTACCAATGACCCTCATTCGGCTACCGCCCAGTTTTTTATCAATGTCGCAGACAACAGCTCACTTAATCACACTGGTGAAAATGCTAGCGGGTGGGGTTATGCTGTTTTTGGCAAAGTCACTCAAGGCATGCATGTGGTGAACAGAATTAAGATGGTGAAAACAGGTAACCTGAATGGTTATTCCGATGTTCCAATGGATGCTGTGATCATTAAGAGTGTGAGACGTAAAATCACCAAATAGCCTATAAAAAGTACATTTTCGTCCCTTTCAAAAGGCTTTAGTCTTATCGTTTTAGGATATGACTAAAGCTTTTTTTTGCCTGATTTTCTTAAGCCTCTCATCAGTGTGTTTGGCGCTTCCGCCAGAGACGACTCTGGATTATAAAGGTAGCGTCTTTTCCCACTTTGTAAGTCACGATTTAAAGACACCTAACTCTCAGATTGAAAAAGTCATCATTTCAGTCCACGGATCTGAGAGAAACGCTCATACCTATTTTAATTCTATCGAGGCCATGGTGAAGCGTGAAGGAGTAGTTGATAAAACGATTATCCTTGCTCCCCATTTCAAAGAGGCTTTGGATCCTTTGCAGCCGCAAGAGCTGTATTTTAGCCCTGAAGGCTGGCTGAGTGGTGATGAGGCCTTGAATGGCGCTGTGAGCTCGTTTGAAGTCATAGACCACATCATGGAACTCTTAGCGAATAAATCTATTTTTCCCAACCTCAAAGAGATCGTGATGACTGGTCATTCGGCCGGCGCTCAGTTAACTCAAAGATATGCGGCAGGGTCAAATAGCGATGGAATTTTCCCCGATATTCACTTCCGCTACATCGTCGCGAACCCCGGCTCCTATCTGTATCTCACCAAAAATCGGCCAGTGAACCCGAATTTGCCCTGCAGTTTTAATGATTACAAATTTGGACTGGATCACCTCAATACTTATATGCAAAAAAATGTTTCCCAACTCATCGCTCAGTACACTTCCAAGCAAGTGGTTTATCTCTTGGGTGAGCAAGATATTATTTCAGATAATATTGATCAATCTTGTCCCGCCCAATATCAGGGCAAGACTCGTTTGGAGAGAGGACGATTTTATAAGGCGCAGTTAGAAGTAGAATTTCCACAGGCCAGACATTTTCTTTTTACGGTACCAGGAATCGGCCATACCCAATACGGAATGTACACTTCAGCGATTGGTCAAAAAGTTCTATTTCAAGAATTGTAGGACATCTTTCGGATTGAGAATCCTTTGTCCTTTAAAGGTATCAAACGCCGACTCAATACAGGCATGGGCAACAAGCTTACCACTTACTGGCTGGATGGATTCAAGGTGAGGGATGATGGGAATCATACCCAAGACTTTACCAGAGTAATGTTCAAAAACTCTTTTGCGGGCCCGAGGCCCCTTAAGCAGACCAGGGCGAATGATGGAAATTTTCGGGAAAGATAGTTTCATCACGTCTCGTTCCAGATCCCCCTTCATTTTAGTGTAGGCAAGATGGGATTTTGTGTCCGCATTAGGTGCTGAAACCAGAACATAATTAGTCATGCCATTAATCTTGGCAGCTTGTGCCACTCTTAATTGGTAATCATAGTCCACAATTCTCTGGGACTCTCTTGTGCCGGCCTGTTTGAGTGTTGTGCCCAGGGCAGAGAAAAGTATTTCTCCCGTAATGTGCTCCCGCCAATCAATCAACTGATCAAAATCAATGACGAATTCCTGAAGTTTAGGGTGGGTGATGCCGGTTGAACGGCGGACAAAGATTTTGATATTAGAAAATCTAATGTCATTAAGAGCATAGTTCAGAATCTCAGAGCCGACCAGTCCAGTCGCTCCAATCAATACAGCTGTTTGTCCCATTACAATATTAGAACTGTTAACTTTTAGGATGTCTATTGATAAGATGGGACGATGATAAAACTTGAGAAAATTTTTGAACTTACCAACCCTTTTATTTCTGCCGCCAGTGGGTTGGTTGTTCATGCGAATAAAATCTTTGTGATCTCAGACGATGAGAATTTTCTTGGAATCTATGACTTTGAGACTCAAACTGGCTTGAAGTCTATTCTTTTTCATGAATTATTGCCGGATGATAAATTATTAAGAAAAAAGCAAAAAGGGGATTTTGAAGCACTCATCGACTTACCCTTGCTCAAAAAATTATTAGTCGTGCCCTCCGGTTCAACTCAGCAGAGAGTTCGGGGCGCATTGCTGTTTGAGAATGGAGACTTTGCCCAGGAAATAAATTTTGCTCCCCTTTATTCTCTCTTGGCCCAACAGATTGAGGAAATCAATATTGAAGGGGGATTAACTTTTCAAGATGAGTTGTGGCTCTTTCAAAGAGGAAATGGGGTCGGAAATAAAAATGCACTTATTGTTTTGAATCTCACTGACTTTCTATCTCAGCAGCCGCTGCAGCCTCGCGTACTCGCTATTTCCCTTGGTCTTCTGAATAATGTCCCCTTGTCATTTACCGACGCCACTAAAGCGGATGGGCTTATCTTGTTTCTTGCCGTTGCAGAAGATTCTCAGTCGACTTATTTGGATGGGACCGTCGTCGGTTCCGTCTTAGGATTGATGAATAAATCGGGAGAAATTTTGGAGACAATGGTGATAGAGACAACTTCAAAACCCGAAGGTCTTTCCTACAATCCTTTAGAGAAATGTTTTTATATCGTTACTGATGACGACGATCACACGCGGCCAGCATCCTTGTTTAGAGGGGAGTTGCCGAAAGCATGGCAGAAGTATTTTTCTGCCTTATAAACTCAGATGCTGTTTTACCTCAATGAATTCCTCGCCGAACTCAACTAATTCTTCTAATGAGAAATCAACTTTTGCTTCGCTAAAAAGGACTCTTTCCTCTTCTTTAATGTGCTTTTTGATAGTCTCATTCAATTTCCTAAAAGTGGAATCCCACTCATCACTTTCAATTCCGATGTTGTCTAATCGGGCAATCAAATCTTTGATTACTTTGTGCTCATTAATTGAGCGCTGAGCAACGTCCTCAGCTTCTTCATCGTGAACATCTTTCATTAAATGCTGATAGATCGTTTTTTCCTCGCCGCTCATGTGTGGAACTAATTCTTCTTCCAGTTGAAGATAAAGCGACTTCTTTTCAACGATTTCATTACAGGCCTGGATTTGGACCAGGATGCCTTCTATATGTCTGTGTTCTTCGCGTAATGTGTTGAGAATTGATTGGCTCATAAATCTCCCTTGGTTTTCTTTTTAGACCCTTTTGTTAGCTGCTTTTTATTTGGCTCCTGTTGCATTTGCTTTTTGTCTTTTTTTGTTTCAGAGCTTTCGAGCTCGGGATTAGCGGGAAGGAAGGTAGGATCTCCCATCGCCAAGAGCTGGAAACTGCAAATGATGGGTAGAATCAAATAGAATTTCATAGAATCCCCATTGATGAGTAACGCCAAATGTTTTCACTTTTTTAACGCTCTTTGAACAAGAGATATTCTAAAGATCTGGTTGTCAGCCA
>CANFNN010000088.1 GCA_947448095.1 Bacteriovoracaceae bacterium
AAGACAGAGGCTACTCAAGAATTTGGTCATCAATTGAGAGATAATGCTGAATTAACAGGGTGTACTTTAGAAGCAGCTACTGCTTTTTTAAATGATAACAAGAGACCAGCAGGCCGTTATTCTCCAGTAGCAAAAGTTACAATTTTAGGTGAGGATCACGAAGGTAAACCAACAAACTTTGCTTTCATCGATAGAAGTCTTACAAAACCGGAAATAGTTCGTTTTGACGACATAACAATGTTCACGCCATTTAGTGAAAAGTTAAACATTGATAATGCAAACTACCGAGCGAATGAATCTATTGTTGATACAAGACTAATTATCAATAGCGCTCTAAAGGTGAACCTTAGCGTTTCTGGTGGTTCATATAATCAAATCAACTGTAAAGGCAAAGATATCAGATTAATTAATATTACAGTGGTTGCAAAGTGTTTGAAGTGATTTTTTCACTCTAAATCCCTAGCCATCGAACCAAGTCCCGGCTTGAAACGCTGGGACTTAGTGACAAAAATAGCGCTGCTCATAAAGGTTAGCGTTTCAAATCAAGAAGTCAGAAGCAAAGGTCATGAAAACAAATAAAAAACGCCCCCAGGTGTATTCAGTACACTCTCCCCCGCCCCTAATTAATTCGGGAAAATCTTCGATCTACTCCGTTATAAGATGTTCCGAACTCAGTAACTTACGAACATAAGATGCCCCGCTCAAAAATAACTTATGCCTAGAATCCCTCGATATTAGGCCATCCGGGGCAAGGCTCTCTATGAAATACGTGGCTATTGGAGGCTTAAGAGTTTCGGCACATTAAAGCCAAAAATCAATCCATTAAAATGATTGAAAACAATGAAATTGTAGTGATTAAATTTTTGACACCCAGGATAGTAATTACCTCTTAGTCAAAAAGGGCTCGAGAATACTGAGGCATTCGCTACAATCCCTGCATGCGCAATTACCTTATCTTCATTCTCGTCTCCCTATTCCTTGTTTCGAGCACTTATGCCGATTCCGTCCGTATTCTTGATGACGGAGACGATGCCTACCAAGTGCGCATGCAACTTATTGAAAACGCCAAAGAAGAAATTCTGATCTCCTATTTTATCTTTGCCGACGATGCTACCGCCATGGAAGTCCTTTCGCTTTTGCGTAAGAAGGCCCGTGAAGGCGTCAAAATCAAGATCATGGTAGATGCCATGTTTAACTCAATCCCGGCAGATGTTGGAACTCATCTTCAGCAAGAAAATGTACTCATTAAAAATTTCAATTCATTTAATTTTTTTCGTCTTAGTAAATCATTCAAATACAGAATGCATGACAAGATGTTCATCGTAGATCAGAAAAAAATCATCATGGGTGGAAGAAATATTGAAGATACCTACTACGGAAGAGCGACTAAGAACTATGATGACCGAGATATTTTCATCCGAGGCGATATCGCTCAACAAGCTGCTAGCTATTTTCTTGAACTTTGGGAAGCCAGTCACTTAGAAGCATTCAAACAAATTAAACTGAACGACAGCAGCGCTTCTGAACAACTAGATCAGATTCAAACAAATTTTGAAATGAAACAGGCCCTGGTCTCTTTTGAGCTAGAAAACTGGGAAACCAATTTGATGGAAGTAGAGAACGTAGACCTCTTCCATGATGCTGTGACTGACAGAAAGCAAAAGATGACAGGAACTGCCAAGCATCTCTACGAATTAATTGAAAAGGCTAAAACTTCAGTGCTAATTGAAAGCCCTTATTTGGTTATTACCAAGGAGCTTAAATCGATATTGGCCGACGCAATCGCGAGAGGAGTAAAAATACGCTTTCTCACGAACTCGCTAAAATCGACTGATGGTTTATTTCCTCAAGCAGCCTATATTGGCCAAAGAAAAAAAATCGTTGAAATGGGTATCGAGTTATTCGAATATTTTGGCGAAGACAGCCTTCACTCTAAATCAATTGTAGTGGATGACGAAATCGCAGGAATTGGAAGCTTTAACTTTGATCCACGGTCACAAAACTTAAACACAGAAACAATGGCAATTATTCATGATGCAAAACTGGCAGACATACTGACAGAGTCCATGAAAGAAAATTTAAAAATCGCTTATCAAATTGATCAAGAAGGTCATCCTACCGGTTATTCGAGCAAACTACCGGGCGTATCGCTGAAAAAGAAAATTCTCACCAAACTTATTCAATTTCTGATTGTGCCTTTCGCAAAGGGTTTACTATGAAAATCCAATTATTAATTCTTTCAATCCTGTTTGTATTTTCAAGCAGTCTTTTTGCGGATCATGATGGACTGATCGATCAATTAGTCGCCAGTAAATCCACCATCGACAGACACGCCGAAATGGTGAGTGAGTCAATTAAACAAAACCGTCCGCTCACCGGCGCAGAACTTGAAGATATCAATGAGGCGACAAAGCAACGATTGATTCTGAGAAATGAAGCCTACGACTTTTTCACTAAGTCATACTACCTTGTAAAAAACAAAATAAATAAAGATTACACAATTGAGGACTCTGAACTTAAAGAAATGATTCTTGCTTTAAGTGTCGCTGTTACTTTGTACGATACAACTCTCTACGCTTTTTATAAGTTCCATGACAGTCCCAAGCTAAGAAGACTTTTAAATGAAAAAGATTCGGCTTATCGCCGTGAAGGCAATACTTTCGAAAAATCGATTCAAGGAATATTCTCATTTAAAAATAGCGTCTATTTACAACGCGCATTTAAAATCCATCAACGATTCTACATTGAGGAAGGCAGATTGAATGATGAGGATTCAGTTGCAAAGGCCAATGGCATCATTGAAGCCAGTTATATCTATAACAAACTAGAAACTAGAAACTCTAAAGGTATCGTGCAGGATTTCTTTCTAATCATGGCGACAAGAATAAAAATTGATATTCAATCTCAATCAGATTTCTTCAATCACTTGGCCAACTCAGTTCTCTATAATGGAAGCCGTCTGTTTGGGAATATTGTCGGTCGAATTCAAAAGCGCAGAGGCATTTTGTACAAAGATCCGAAGTTTCTTTCAAGAGTCACAAACAAACTCAAGTCGATGGATATATTGCTCGAAAAGACTCCGTTTAGACTGACTGATAACTTTATTCCAGGTTTTTGGGGGCATGCGGCCATCTATATTGGCTCTCAAGAAGAACTTGAGGAGCTAGGGATCTGGGATCATGAACTCGTTCAACAGTACACAAAGGAAATCTCTAAAGGACGCCTGATTGTAGAAGCTCTACGTGACAAAGTTCAAATGAACAGTCTTGAGCATTTTTCTGACATTGATGACTTTGCCGTACTAAGAATGAGAGTTGAGTTTACCAACGAAGAAAAAGCGGAGCACATTCTTCGCGCTCTTTCTCATGTTGGAAAAAAATATGATTTCAGTTTTGACGTTGAGACGGGCGATACAATTGTATGCTCAGAACTTCATTACAGAACATTCATTAACATTCATTTCAATACGACAACTTACTTAGGGCGCAGTACCATTTCCGTAGATCAAGTGGCCGAACAAGGAAAAACGGGAATGCCTTTTGAACCCGTTATGATGTACTTAAATGGTAAGGAAGTTGATGAGGAAACTATGCAACAAACTTTTGATGCGGTTTTAGAGCCACTTCAAAATAGATTACCCATGGTAGAAAAGGTTGAAGCGGCTTAAAACCTCTCCGATTGGTCATTTATAAAGCTTGTGATATGATCGATTCATGAGCTTCTTTATTTCCTTTAATGGCCAATTTGCTCCCTACGTTCATCCCACTGCAGATGCCTGGAACACCAAGGTTGTTCCCATCCAGAAGATTGAGCGCATGAACACTCACTCCGTTGACCAGCAACACCATGAACCAACTGGTAACTCTCATCCACCAAAACCGAATGTGAGTGCTTATCAACAGCAGGTCAAAACTTTTGAGAAGTCTAAAAAACGCGTCTACGCTAAAGATCTCATGAAGTCCCCTGTTCATTTTGCACTTAATAAAACTCCCGCAAGTGAAGCCATCGTTTTAATGAAAAAATTTGGTTTTAGACACTTACCGATTTATGACAGCTCAAATAACCTCGTTGGCCTACTCTCTGATCGGGAACTAATTGGAGCTAATGAGAAGTCCCTGTGTGAAGACTTAATGATCCCAAAAGTTTTAGTGGCCTTACAAACTGCTCGAATTCAAGAAATTGCCCACATCATGCTACAAGAAAAAATTAATTCACTACCTATCGTAGATGAAAATCACGTCGTCACAGGCATCATCACTCAAAGTGACATTCTGAGATTTGTAATCACAAGCGATGATTTTTCTGGGCTTGGCTAATTCTAATAAGCTTCGTAAAGATCATCTTTCAATCCCCAAATGATCCCACCTTTCATGGCCTTAATTTCTTTATCATCTGTTTTAATTTTTCTTAGTCCTTTCTTGATTTGCTTAAGTTCTTGGTAATCATAGGACAAAGTTGTCGTCATCAGAATATCGACAAATTTTAAATGCTTAAGCTCTCCCTTATCAATGGCAAGAAAGATTGGAAGTTTTCCGTTAGAATCCGGGGTGCTCTCTCCCAAAGAATAGAAAGGAAGACCGGATGATTGAAGTTTTTCTAATAATTCATAATCTCCTGCTTCTGCCATCATATGCAACATTGTCTTGCCAGTACTTGGGTTCACTTTAGAAAAATCTAATCCCACATTTTTTAATTGAAGGAATTGATCAATCAAGATTTTCTTCTTGGCAGAATCTTTTTCTTTTAATATCTCCTGCATTAATTCAAAAGCCTGGAAATATAAAACAGAACTGAGCCCTTCAGTCAAATCCACAATGGTAGATCCTTTGTGAGGAACATAATCACAGAGGGATTCAACAGGATGATATTTATTCAAATAGACACTTCCTCGCTGAAGAAAATCTCTTTGAGTCTCGCCTTTTTTGGGATTTATCTTGAGGCCTTCCTGAGAGATTTTTCCGAGGATAAACTGAGTTAACTTAAATGTCTCGGGTGTTTCTTTAATAAGAATAGATTGATCAAAATAGAGAGGTAAGTTTTTATGAACATACTTCCCATCTTCAATCACTTTTTGCGCCAGCTCATAATTTCCATTTTTGATCATACAGGCGACAATGTCGTCATCTTGCTTCTCATAAACCTCGCCAAACTTTCTTTTAATTTCATTATATTCTTCGATGGTCGATACAGCACAAGCCTTCGCAGGGATTTCTGCAAGCCCCTTAACTTGGGAAGTGATTTTGAGAAGCTCTGCTTTAACTGATTGGAAATCATTTTTTGAGAAGAATTTATTATGCTCATCAATACTTGCAACGACTTCTTGAATTCGCTCCAAATACTTCTGGGCAAATAACGGATCATTCCAAGGAAGACCAAACAATTCCCTTGTTTTTTGAAAATCCTCATTATTATCCATGGGAAATAATACTTTCAGGTTGTTTAAATAGGCCTTCATATCACTGTCACGAGTAAAAGGAGTTGTGTCACCAATGACCATGGAGAAAATATTTTTGCCTTCGATGGTTTGCCCTTTAGGGAAAGCCAATATAAGTTTCTTATTAAATGTAGAATCACCTGACTGCCGTATAGTATATTCCAGTAGAGATGCTTTTCGATAATCAGAAGAGGGAAGAAAGAAACCTTCTACGCCGTGCTTTGTGAGATAGGCATTCATATAACGAGATTCTTCAGGCCTTACGTTCCCCTCTACATCTGAAAGAAAAAATATTGTTTTCTGTATTTTTTCTTGGCATAGAACGTTTTTTGGATCTTGAAAGCAAGGATCTTTGCTACTCATTTTGCTTTGAGAAGCTGCATCTCCCGAAGTCAAAAGACCCAAAAAGATGAGTGCAAGAGCAAATGATTCAAAACGATTCTTTTTAATTATCATAAAATAGTGAGGCTTCAGCTTTTACGTCCTTGCCGTTTAATTTAATAAGAGAAACTTTACCTTTCTGAGAACTTTTGATGGCTTCTCCTGTAAAAGGATGTACATCCACTTCGTATTCCACTTTAAAGTTTGCATTCGTTACAGATGAGGAAATTGTCGCTTCATCGACATCGAAACGATAACGAACCCCCAATGGAGATTTATTGAAAGACATTCTCACTTTCATTTCTGTTTTATTAAAGTCCTGCAATTTTCTCAGTTCAAAGTTGACAGGAAATGGCGCACCAAATGTAGCTGTAAAACTTCCCTTTACATCACAAGACTCATTAAAATCATAAGTTTTGGAAACAGGAGAATTGGTCAATACACCTTTGAGCCAATCAGCAGGCCGGGAATCACATTTATCAACCTTAAACATTCCTTTGCCGCCAGTTTCTTTTCTTAGAGTCAGAATTTGAAGCATATCGCTTATCGCACTGAGGACCTTTTCCTCTGCTCCTGGAGCATTTTTTGCGGTTTCGGAGATAACCTGATTCTCGGCTTGTCCCTCAATTCCGTGCTGATAATAAGTCTTTTTCTTTAGGCTCCCATTTCGATCAAAGGTCCACTCTTCACCGTGTTTAACTGTTTCACCATCTTTTTGATATCCACAAAATGACTTTTTCCCACCAGTTGCAGGGCTCGTAAATTGAATCAAAAAAGATTCAGTTGGGCATTCGGGGACTTCTTGAGCATGCAGCAAAGAGGATAAAAATAGGAGTAATAGAATGTTCATAACAGCCTATCGGCAGAGGCGAATCAGGGCTTAATGCTTTTTACTCAAGTATTTTTCGAAGCAACCGATAAGACAGAATGAGAATTTTTCTTTTTTTGTTCACAATGGTTTTCTCCACCAGCCTCTTGGCCAAAGAGCAATTAATTATTTGCCCCGCCCTTTATTACACCTCAGTGAAAAAAGTCGTTGAGGCCAACGGAAGCTACGACAAATTTAAGCATTGTGCCGTCTCCTGTTTACTTACAATAAGATGTCCAGCTGCCGACGTTTTAGAGTTAGGAATCATTAAGGAGCTGGCCGATGTGGTGGGCCCCGGCAATGCTGAAATGGCGGACCTTGAGGCCGACTACCATGGGGTAAAACTGGGCTCAATATTTAAGGCCAGTGATCACTCTTGCCTTAGCCAGTGCCATAAGGCCTATCCAGAAAATTCGTGCCATTAAATTCCATGCCTTTTAACGAAAGATAACTTCATGAAAAAAATCTTCGCCACTCTTATCCCCTTTTTAATCGTGCTACCAGTATTCGCCGCTGGGGCTAAGCTCAAAACTATTCTCGCCATCAGACCTGGAGAAAGCATGAGAAAAATTCAAAAGACAAATGCTGGTTTAAAATTGAATGATAATCTCAAAGGCGCAGACTATTCTATTCAAGTCGAGGGCGATGTCATTCAGTCAATCCAAATTGATTTTTCTTCACCCGTGGATTCGCAAAAATATGTTAACACCAATGCGAAAGGAAATTGTCTCGTTCAGGCCATGCCTGGAGACTTGGTCATTAGCCGATACTTCTTCTTTGATTCAGGGGCAAATACGCGGTATGAACTGACTCCCAAGGGAATGATCAAATCTATTTTAATTCGAGATATTCCAGGTGCGCGCGAGAACCGAAAGTGCCAATTTAGTGAAGTAATTCCAAAAGAAAATACGAATCAAAAGATATTAAAGGTAAAATAGTATGAAAAAAAATCTTTTACTCTCACTTACCTTTTTAACTTTTCCTTTTACTTCCCTTTACGCCCAACCCGAGGATATAAATTGCATTCCCGAAAATTCAATCCAACAGTTTAGCAGTGAAATCCTTGGTCAACTCTCCCCACTCAAGGAATGCCCTAGCGAAGATGATCTTATTTTAAAAAAAGTCTCTGCTGAATATAAGCAATTTTACGGTGGCCTTGCTCAGGTCTCTTTAGATGTTAAAGGATTTACTCTCAAAGGTTCCTCTAAAGAACTTAAACTCGCTATTGAAATGCTTGGAGCAAAACCACCAAAAGACTGGAAAGCAGCTGCTGCTGGATGTTCGACTATTCAGTGTGCATTCGAAAAATTATTTAATTCTAAAGAAGCGGCAATGCAGGTTTTTAACATCTACGCCAAAAGTGGATATAACCTAAGCCTTGATCAAAGCATTAATCAAAATAAGGCGGATCAACATTGGTCGGCCAAGGAAGTACGTGAATTCGACGCTGCCGTGACAAAAATGCCTAAAGAACTTCGCCATCTTCCCCATGTCGGTGGCATTGAAAGACAAGGTGATGGTCTCAGAGGAAAAGGTCATGGGGCCAATGTAGCGGCCTATGCAAGCCCATTTATTCAAGGTTATAAAAAAGCTGACCTCGTGGTTTATGATGCTGGGGTTACAGGAAAAACCACCGGAAAAAGTCCCTACGACACTACTTCTTGGCCTCAAGAAGTTTTGATTCATGAAATTTGTCACCACCATGACTTCAAGGGAATGTATTCCTCAAATTATGTCGCAATGACGAGTGAGCAGAAAGATTCTACTTTTAAAAATTTAAGTGGCTGGAAAGAACAAACTGGAAAAAAGGGTGAATCAATTTGGGTCTATTCCAAGAATGATTCCTTCGTCAGTTGGTATGCTGCTACTTCTCCGGCAGAAGACTATGCTGAAACCTGTATGAACTATGTCCTTCATCCTGAAGTCTTAGAGAAAAAAGTTCCCGCCAAATATGCTTACATGAAAAAACAAGCTTTCAATGGTGTTGAGTTTAAAGACAAAATCTGGGCGAAAGAACAAAAATTAAATTGGCCCAAATTGAATGATCTGCTTGCTGATGAAGCTGGATGTGACTCTGGCTTGGTTGAGTGTATGAAGGATTTAAAATACGAATATGGCTCATTCTCCTACCCGGAATCAAAGTCTGGAAGCATGACAATGTATTCAATCGGATCGGCCCAGACCCATATCAAAAATAGTTCATGCTTTAAAAATTTCAAATCAGATCGGGCGAAGAAGCTTGAAGAGACCCTAGCTGAAGAAGCCGATTATTGCCAGCAAGGCGGCCAAAGAATTATTAAAAACAACTCAAATAAAATATGCCAAAATACTGAAGCACTCATGGGTGAAACTTTAGAGGACGCAGCGAAAGTTGACGTCAAACAATCTATTGCCTTATGCGAAGCGGCCAATGACTTTACTGTTGATTGTGTGATCTCAAAAGTCCCTGATGCTCTGGATGTTCCAAAGGCATTCTTGCCATCAGTTAAAGTTATCCTTCAATCTAAAATCCCTAATCGCATGAGTGCCATGGGGAATAAACTTGAAACGATCAAAACATCTGAGTGGCTTAAATCCTGCTTGGGAGCTGTCTCAAAAATAAGTTCTTTTACTTCGGTAGATTCTAAATCCGGGGTGGCGGAAAAGATTTTTGATTACCAGTCCAGTTCCGAGGCTTACTCTTCAGGATATCTCGGAAGATTTGTGTACGAAGACAGTCCAAGCAAAGACATCAATCTTGGCTGTGCCAAGAATATGCTCTCTACCTTTGAAGAAAAAGGATTCAAACTTCCCGAATCAGGAAATCCCATAAATCTTATAAAAAAACCATTTTCTGATGAATTCAAATCTTTTGAGACTGAAGTTCTAGCAAATATTTCTTCAGCTACTTCTAAGTGTTTGCTGAAAAAATGCAGAGTGACTAAAGTGTCTGAACTTCTTATGGAGTGGGAAAAGAAATCTCCCGAAAAACGCTCGGGCCTGGTTGAAGAGGATTTTGTCCTAGAGCTGATTGAAAAGTCTAAAGGCTACTAGAACTGACAGTCTTTACGTAAGCTCTCAACTGAGGCCTTCTCCGAATCATTAAGCCTTAATGCATACTTCTTTTTAATCTTGGGCCAATCGCTTACGTATTTGCAGGCATAGTCTCGGTGCCTTGGAAGCCATTGA
>CANFNN010000089.1 GCA_947448095.1 Bacteriovoracaceae bacterium
GAACTTATGGGAGACATGAAGAAAAGCTTCTCAACATTTAAGAAGCATTGTCTTGAAGTGGATCAGGAAAGATATGTTATGGATTCTCATCACACTTGTGAGCACTAACTCGCTAAGAAAAGAAAATTGAAGGCATCAAAGCGATTAGCAGCAAAATAAAGATAAAAGCGATTAGTCGATTCAAACAAAACTCCAAACATTCTTGTTACACACTTGGATCTTAACCTAAAACAAGCTATCCTTAAAATCGATAAAAAGTGATTGTGATATCATTTTTTACGAACGATAGGAGAGTCGAGATGAATCTACATCACTTGAAATATTTTTTAGTAATCGCTGAAGAGGGCTCCCTTTCAGCTGCCTCTAAGAAGTTACTCGTTGGTCAGCCAGCTTTGAGTGCTCAGTTAAAACAATTTGAGTCATGGCTAGGAATAAAACTATTTGAGCGTATTGGAAAAAAACTCGTCATTACCCAGTCTGGTGAATACGTTTTGAAGTACGCGAAGGCCATCAAAAACCTCGAGGATGAACTTATTCTTAATCTTGGGCACGCAGATCAATTGACGAAAAAAGAATTTGTCGTTGGAGTTTTGGAGTCAGTTCCGAAATCAATTCTTGCTCACACCATCGCTACGATTAATCATGTTAGGCCGGTCAGATTAAAGGTGTTGGAGGGAAAGGCAGATGAGCTTTTTCAACTTTTAGTGAATGGAAAGATTGATTTTTTTATTGGAAATTTCAGGCCCCGCAGTGAGGGCAAGGAAATGTTTTATTTGAGTCTTGGGAAGGAGAGCGTTTCTGTATACGGATCGAAACAATTTTCTGAACTTAAAAAAGGCTTTCCAAAAAGCCTCGAAGATAAGTCGTTCATTCTCCCTGGCTTTCAAAACCCTGTCAGGCATGACTTTGAAAAGTTCATGCTACAGACTGGTCTAAGTTTTAATGTCGGGGTTGAGGCACAAGACACGGCTCTTCAAAAAGAGCTTGGCATCAAGGGCGAAGGCCTGATCATTGTAGGGGATGAAAGTGCTAAGTCCTGGGTAAAATCAGGCCAGCTTCACAAAATTGGAAGTGTTCCCAATTTGAAAGAAGAATACTGGCTCGGGATGGTAAAGAAAGCCATCGATAATGATTATATCAAGTCAATTTTAGCAGCTTTTTAAAAAGTTGCTGAATACAGTTTTGCATCCAGAGTTGATTGAAAATATTCATACAACGTAGTCCAACGTTTCACATCAGATTCTGCGGTATCTTGTTCCCTGAGATTCACAATAAATAAGTCCGTTGCTCCTTGGAGCCAGCGTTTTTTTTCTGCACCGGCCATGGTCATACTATTTTCAAACTCTCGATTCGTGATTTCCCATCGTCTGTGGCCAATCTCAATCGCAAGTATAGTCAGATCATAATACCGCGTCAGTTCTTGGAAGGTAAAAATTCTCTGCCTCTCAAATGCCTTGTATTTGTATAACGAGGCGACTGATTTTCCTTCGGCTTTACGGTTTTCAAGTGGCAAATCAAATTTTACTCCAAGCTGCAAGCTGTCCGGATCGTAAGGTCTGTTGCGGGAGAGTTCTCTGGCACCTAATACTTCTACCGCCAGTCCTGGAAGTTTTAATTGATGATTAAGGTCTTCCTGGATTTTAAGTTTTTCCAGTTCATAATTTATAATTTTAAGTTGGGGGACGTGCTCAAGATTTTGTTTTGCCATGACGAGCAATCTTTCAGGTGGAGATAGCTCCTGCTCGGTAAAATGAGTCACGGGAATACCCTGAGCGTCTCTGACATAGAGTCCTAGTTCGGCTTTGATTTTATTAAGATCCAGTTCCGTTTTTAAATACTCATCTCGGCGCTTATCAATTGAGCGCTGGTTATCCACCAGTTTGATTTTTTCTAAGTCTCCGGCAACAAATCTTTTTTCGAGCATGACTTGTCTGCTCTCTGCTAATTGAAGGATGCTTTTTCTTATTTTGATCTTCTTATTCTCAAGAAGGTATTTGTAATAGAGGGAGAGGGCTTTATGCAGATAAATATTTTTTTTAAGAATCAACTGCTCGCTTGCAATTTTGGTATCAATTCTTTTTGATCCTAACTCGGCCCTGTTTTCATCAATGTTAAAATTTCTGAGAAGAGGCATTGTAATTCCTGCAAACATTTCTCCTGCCCCGGAGGTTTGATTCTTTCCATCATAAGCGGGAAAGGTTCCAAGGCCCTGCCGGTGCCCGGCCATAAGGCCTAAGCCTTTCCAGGGAGTTGTTCGCTCGATAGTAGATTCGAAATACTGATTGGCGTATTTATCTTCAATTCTATTTCGAGATTTAAAAGATATTTTATGGTCAAAAGCACCTTCCGCAGATGTTTCTTCTCCGCGAGCCGCCTCATATTTGAGTGCAGCTTCTTCAATTAAGGGAAGATGTTTCAGGACAGATTCTTTGACATCATTTTCGCTAAGCGACCATACGGGAAGAATCGAAATGAGACAGATTATAAGAGAGATCATTATTCTTTTCCTTCTTTAATCATATTATTTAATTCGTCTCGAAAAGGTTCCACCACCGGTGGGAAGCCCGTTAATTGTCGCCAGATTTCTTTGAGAATAAAAGAATCACTCATTCTGATATTTGCCCGCGAATGAATTCCTAAGCGTAGAATCTTTTGACTTGGCCAAGGTCCGTCGGGCACAAGTAGTACACGGAACTTACCCATGTAAGAGCTGGCATTGTCAACCAGGTGAACCTTAGCCGCAAAAGTTCCCACTGACACTGAAGGCCAGCCAGGGACTTGTATGGAAGGCCATCCTTCAAATTGCACGCGGGCCTTTTGCCCTGGGAAGATCATCGATGAATCGTTTCCATCAATCCAAATCTCAATCGCATGGGTTTTTACTTCAGGAGTGAAAACAGCAATTGCAGAACCTGCTTTTATTAATTGGCCTCTTTCACCCGGTAAAATGCGTGAGATGTAGCCTGATCGGGGAGCGACCACTTTTTGCGAGGACTGGCGCGATAATTGTGTCTCAGCTTTAGCCACTAATGTCAGATTTTTTGAATATTCCATGGAATGCTTTGATTGTTCAATTTTAGCTTTTTCATATTCCTTTCTGGCCGAAAGTCCCTGCTGATAAAGATTTTTTTGACGAGCTAAATCAAGACTAGAAGTTTCCATCATCAACTTGGATGATTCAAGAGCACTTTTGGCCGCATCTTTTTCTCTTTCAAGCCTTTCCATAAATGCCGGATCATTGTCGATAAGTTCTGCAATGAGCTGTCCTTCTTTAACAAAGTCTCCCTCTTTTATCTTCCAGTTATTAATAAATCCCGAAACTGGTGCGGTGATTGTTTGAATGCGTTCATTCGGATTTATCGCCGTGAGCTGACCACTACCTGAAGTGAACGCAATCCAAGGGAGAAACAAAGTTGCGAGCAAGACAAAGACAAACGTCAATAAACTATAACGACCTTTAAAATGAACTGGTAATTGAGGAGTGAGTAGTTTTTGATTAATCATGGGTATTTTCTTTGAAGGCTTTTTTTAATTTGTACATATTGGTCTCAAAATCATAAAAGGATTCTAAGGTCGCCGGTAATTTATCAAGTGAGATGAGTATCCCGGTCAGAATAATTTCTGCCGCAATAAGCTGACCAATTGAGAGTTGATTGAGTCCAATGAGAAATATTCCTCCTCCCAAAAGTAGTATCTGGCAGAGAATATTGAGGACGGATATTTTAAGGCTTATGCTTTTGATAAAGTTGAAATGAATGTTTCTTGCGTCGAGATAGCTATTAAGGGAGCTTTCATCGATAGCACGATTGTTAAGGACAAGGTCAAACATCTCATATTTTTTATTTGATTCCGTTATGGATGTTTTAATTGCTACATTTGTTAGGCGACTGATGAGATAAAAAGTAAAAAAAAAGAGTAGGGGAAGAATAATAAAAGCTGGGTGAAACACGATAATGGTGATTAATCCAAAAGTTACGATCAGTCCGATTTCTACAAAATTTGTGAAAACATAAGCATAAGCCTTAAGGAGCATCACAGCTTCGAGAAAATATTTATTACCCCGTCCTTGAATATCAAGTGTCCATTTAGCTGCTTCAAGAACAAAGAGTTCACGTTGCAAATACTCTTTCAGAATAAGCAGATAGTGCTTCAGACCTGTAGATAGAATTAATCCTAAAGCAATTAACACAATGAAAGATATTACGTTGACCCATATCCCAGAGAGGGCAAGATTATTGACTAGAAACTGTGCTCCCAGTGGCAATATCAGGGAGGTAAGCCCAAACAACGTAGCATAAATGAAGTAAGGCCTTCTTAAATTCAGACCCATAGTGATTTTGAAAAATTCAAAATTTGGCATAAGAGCTTCCTCGTAATCGTTTAATTTTAGTGAATGACTCTATGGTGAGTTGCAGGAACTTTTTGGCATTGCCGAGAATTTGTATCTTGATGAGAAGCACAAGACATTGCCGTGAACATCATAATGAAAATAACAAAATTAAACATAAAAACTCCTTTTGTTTTTATGTTCAGTCTTGCTGTTTAACTCTCACCCGGAGTAGAACTCGGGATGACGAATGAGAGGCCGTCTTTGGCTAGCTACTCCCTGAACTTGCTCCTACTATGACATGGGTCGATTTTCGGATCAATAATTATTCGCTATATTTGATAATATGATGCGTTTTATTCGTTAAAAGTGATATGCGAGTCATTTCTTTTTTCTCTACTCAAAAGCCTATTAGTTGCCTAAAATAAGAAATGGATTTCTTTCGCTTAAAGCCTTTTTTACTCTTTGATTTCAAAGACGAGCCCGATTTAATCAAGGCCATCGAAGAAGTCTCTCTTAAGTTTACACAGCAGCGTGAGCGAATTTCCGACTATCTGAATGATCCTCGATTAGCATCGGCCTACACCGCTTTTTACCTCACCACCAATATGCCAAAACTTGAAGCAGTTTTTAAATGGATGCCTAAGGATTGGCTTGAAATGATCAAGCACAGTACCTTTATCGACGTGGGTGCCGGTCCTGGAACCTTTTCTTTGGCCTTTCGTGAATGGGCAGGGGTTCCTGTTAAGGCGATGCAAATTGAGACCTCTTCGGTCATGCGTGATCAGGCGAGAAAAATCTGGGAAGGTCTTTATCCAGATGAGAAACTGTTACAAAAAGCAGAGGGCGAGAAGGTTTTATTTTTTGGGCATTCGGCTAATGAAATGGGTCCTGATGCTGTTCTTCGCTACATTAAAGAGCATGATCCAGATCATCTTTTATTCATTGAGCCAGGCACTAAAGATTTTTTTCCCCAAATGCTAAAGATTCGAGCCGCGCTTATAAAATATGACTTCAATATTCTGTTTCCGTGTCCTAGCGCTGCAGAATGTCCACTCAAAGGATCAAGTACTGATTGGTGTCACCAATTCATACAGGTAAGACAAGAAAATGATGTGGAACGCCTCAGCCAAATGGTAAGAAAAGATCGGCGTAATTTGCCTTTGACTGTACATGCTTTCAGTAAAACCTTCAGTACAGTCAATCCCTCGGTGCGCGTAATTAGAGTCTTGCCCGAGACGAAATTTAGTTATGATTGGGAGGGCTGCGAATTGAATCATCTTGAGCGCTACCAGATCATGAAAAGAGGTCTAAATAAAAATCAGACCACGCTATTGAGTGAGACACTAGCGGGAGCAGCACTTGAAGTGGAGTTAGAGAAGGTGCTTGAAACTAGTAAACGCGTTAAAATTAAATCTCTCGGTAACAAACCTTTCTAACCTTGACACCGCTCTATTGCCTCCCATCTTATAGCTAAGAACCGCTTTAAAGAGGTATACCATGAATAAATTCGATCAAGTTGTTTTAGGGGCCTTAGACATTGCCCAGTCCGAAGCACTCAAACGAAAAAATACAGAACTTGCTCCAGAGCATTTACTTTTAGGTCTTATCCTCAATAAATCTTCCTATGCCTCAAAGGCAATGAAAGAGAATCAAAAAGAAGTGGAAGAATTGCTGGAACGTCTCCCTCGTACCACGGGACAGTTAACGATTGAAAGCATCCGGACTTCCTCTAAACTTCAGGAATGGATAACTCTTGCTTCAGGTGACTCTGCTCAACAGGGGAAAACTGAAGTCAGCGAAAAACATTTATTGAAACATCTTCCACAGATTTTTCCGCACCTTAAAGTGGATTATCAAAAATTTGCTGACCCTGCTGAAGAAATTGAGATTCCCTCTTTTTTAATTAACTTAAATGAAATGGCTGCAGCGGGAAAATTAGATCCAGTTATTGGGCGTACCAAAGAAATACGCTCTGTGATTGAGATCCTCGGAAGAAGATCAAAAAATAATCCGGTTCTCGTGGGATCGGCAGGGGTTGGTAAAACCGCGATAGTTGAAGGTCTAGCAGAGCAGATTGTTCGCGGTAACGTACCTGACGTCTTAAAAAATAAAACGGTCTATTCTCTCGAGATGGGATCTCTCATGGCAGGGACGAAGTACCGCGGTGATTTTGAAGAGCGTATTCAGAACTTATTAAAATTTGTAAAATCAAAATCTGGTGAGGTGGTCCTTTTTATTGATGAGCTTCATCAACTGGTGGGTGCCGGTAAAACTGATGGCGCTATGGATGCCGCCAATCTTTTAAAGCCTGCGCTTGCTCGCGGGGAGCTTCACTGTATTGGAGCTACGACCTATGATGAGTATCAGAAGTATATTCTGAATGATCCAGCACTTGAGAGACGATTCAGGAGTGTGCCGGTAAATGAGCCAAGTAAAGAAGACGCAGTCGAAATTCTCATGGGTGTACGGACTAAACTTGAAGCGCATCACGGGATCAAAATTTCTGATGATGCTGTTTATAATGCGGTCTTTTTATCTGATCAGTATATCACCGATAAATACCTGCCCGATAAAGCGATTGATCTCTTAGATGAATCATCGTCGGCCCTAAAGCTATCGGCAGAAGCAATGCCTTCAAAACTTGTAGAACTTGAAGCAGAACTTCGCTCGAAAAAGATTTATGCTCAAATTGAAAAAGATAATAAAGATTTAAAGCTTGAAATTGAAGACTTGGAAAAACGCTTTAATGAAGGCAAAAAAATCTGGGAAAAAGAAGTCAGCTCACTAAAAAAAGTTTCTGAAATTAAAAACCGTCTGGACCGTCTTCAGTTTGAACTTGAGACGGCGGAGCGTGTTCAGAACTATGAAGAGGCTTCGAAACTTAAATACATGCTGATCCCTGAAACGCAAAAAGAATTGGGAATGTTTCAGCACGATTGGGTTTTAGGAAAAAAACATATTGCTGAAATTATTTCCAGACAGACGGGGATCCCGGTTGAAAAGATTCTTAAATCCAAACAAGATTCCATTCTTAATCTTGGCGAGTTTTTAAGTAAAAGAGTTTTTGGTCAAACTGAGGCCTTGAATGAAATTGCTGAAACCTTAATCGCAAGCTACGCGGGTCTGGCCGATGAGTCACGTCCTCTTGGCTCATTTCTTCTCCTCGGACCAACGGGTGTAGGAAAAACAGAAACCGCAAAAGCTCTGACTCAGTATCTTTTTGAAAATGAAGATCACATGGTTCGCTTTGATTTGTCTGAGTTTTCAGAAAAGCATTCCGTGGCAAAACTCATCGGAGCTCCTGCAGGATATGTGGGGTATGAAGAGGGTGGGGTCTTGACTGAAGCTGTTCGCCGCAAGCCTTATAGTGTGGTGCTGTTTGATGAAATCGAGAAGGCGCATCCGGACTTTTCTGATATTCTCCTGCAGATTCTGGATGACGGACGCCTGACTGATAATAAAGGCCGCGTGATTAATTTTAAGAACACGATCATCATGATGACTTCCAACTCTAAAAACTTGAAAGCTGATTTCAAACCAGAAGTTTTGGGCCGAATTGATGCTGTACTGACATTTCACGCGATTGATAAATCAGTTATGAAGCAATTGATTGATAAACAACTGAAACTTTTAAATGAAAGATTGAAATCGAAAAAAGTTCAATTGAAGCTGGACCAAAATGCCTATGCGACTCTAGAGGAACAAGGCTTTGATCACCAATACGGGGCAAGACCACTGAATGGTGTGTTTCAGCGCTTAGTGACTCGACCGCTATCGAAAAAGATCCTGGAAGGGAATTTGAATGAGGGCGAGATGAATATGACTTGGAATGGCTCTGAGATGTTGATTAAATAATTTCTTGGGTCATCTTTTACCAGGATGGTGAAGGATGGCCCTTTTTTTAAAACTAATTCGGTGAGATGTGAAAATCCCGCTGGATTCTTTCTTTTTCTTCTTCTGAAAAGTAATTCCCATCAATTGAGAGATGTCCCAGATTTTCCATGAGTTTTATCTGATCCGGAAAGTATTCAAATTTATTGCCATCTAAATTGAGTCGTCTAAGATTTTTTAATTCTTTGAAAGAATAGGGAAGCTCCTTGAGCTTATTTCCCGGAAGAGAAAGGTCTTGAAGTTCAGTACACATGGATATTTCTTCTGGTAGTTTCTCTAGCCCTGAGCCTTTAATTGTTAGAAATTTCAAAGGGGATTTAATCTTTCCTAGGGGGAGAAGAAACTTTTTCATCGGGGTTTCAATGATTTTTAAGTTCTCCAGTTGAGGCAGACTCAGAATACTGGAAAGATCTCCTGAGAATTGCTCCCATTTTATGGATAAGACTTTTAGGTTTTTTAGACCGGGAATATTTTCCGGAAAGACCTCACATTCACCCTCAAGGTAAGCTTCCTCTAAGTGAGGCAGCTCAAAGAGGTCAACAGGGAAGTACTTCCCTTTGAGGGAGAGTTTGATGGCCCGGACTTCGTCTCGCTCTTTTAAGGCATTGGTAAGATTTTTATAGAGCTTCATTATTCATAAAACTTAAAGCACAGGTCATGGGCCCGAAGTTTATCCTGTAGTTAGCAGTTTTTTGAACTTTTTCTTTGGCATGAATGGCGATCCCAAGACCTGCTTTCAGAAGCATAGGAATATCATTGGCGCCGTCACCAATGGCCACAACCTGATTGAGACTAAGATTTTCTTTTGCCGCTAGATCCATAATAATTTTTTCTTTGGCTTCGGCGTTCACAATAGGCATCAAGATCTTACCAGTTAATTGGTCGCCCTCAAACTCAAGATCATTGGCAAAGGCGTAATCTATTTTCAGTTTCTCTTGAACACTTTTAGCAAAATACTGAAAGCCACCAGAGGCAATTGCCGTTTTAATTCCTAGCTCATTCAGTATTTTTAAAAATTCCGGAGTACCAGGTGTCATAACCAGTTTATCCAAAATATCTTCCATATGTTTGCGGTTAAAGCCTTTCAGCAGCGCCACGCGCTCAGTTAGGGACTGATCAAAACGCAGATCCCCATTCATCGCTCTGGCGGTGATGAGTTTTACTTGTTCACCCACGCCATGCCTGATTGCCATTTCATCAATGACTTCAGCGGCAATAAGCGTGGAGTCCATGTCAAAAACCACGAGACCTTTTTTAGCGTCAAAAATATTTTTAGGGATGCATCCAATATCAATTTTATGAATAGAGGCAAGATTCATAAGCGATGCATTCAGAGAGGGAAGATCCAGCGCCTGAGACTCAACGTGATAATAGAGACCCTTCTTTTTTCTTTCTGCTTTTTTGGTCACAAACTTGAAGTGAGACAGAATTTGTTTGAGTTCATTTCTAAAGGGATCTGGAATATTCTGCTCACTAACGCAGACAATAACGTATTCTGAGTTCACGCCTTGTCTCGGTTCATTTTTGGCCCTTTTTTAAGGCGTTTTTTCTCAGCGTGTTTATCTTTGAGTTTTTGAATCATGTGGAGTGAATACACCAGGGCAGACCACAGA
>CANFNN010000090.1 GCA_947448095.1 Bacteriovoracaceae bacterium
CAGATTTGATTCCCCTGATTACTGATCGTGACCAATTCATGGAAAAGAAAAATGAAAAACTCATCACTGAAAAAATAACAGAACTCAAATCGGCAATTATTACGGCCAAGCATGATTCTTTGATTAAAGAAGACCTGTTTGCTCCTTCTTATACCCTCATTAATGAAAATATCGGCGGAAGTCTTGAAGCCTTCAAACTGGGCAACAAAGACTATGCTCACTGGAGATTAAAAGAAATCACCTCCCTCTGTATTGACTGCCATACCCGAATGCCTATCTCGCACGCCTCAAGTTTTCAAAACGGGGAACTCGCGATTGATGAAACAAAATTTGAAAACATCTATAATCTGGGAATCGCTCAGTTAATTGTTCGTCGCTACACTGATGCCAAAGGTAGTTTCACTAGATCTATTCAAGACAAACTGATCAAAAAAGACATCAAAGACATCATCCTTCCTTTTAAACAAATTCTTTTAATTGATGCGAAAGTCTTTAAAAATCCAGATAACTTAACGGCTTTCATGGGTGAGTATAAATCGAGAGAAGATCTTCCCGAAGAGGTTCGAGGCTCTATTTCTAGCTGGCTGGTTCGCCTGAAGCACTGGAAGGGCAATAAGATGCTCATGCTTGGTTTAAAGAATGACAAAGAAGTTGAGCGCTTTATCGCTAAAGAACTTGCCCCCCTGAAAAAGAAATCCATTTATGCCGGTGGCTATGATGTCGATCTCTTGATTTCGTCAGGACTTCTCTCAAACTATTTTTTTGAAAACCCAAATTCGACTAAAGCTGCAGAAATTAGCTACTGGCTAGGCTGGGCAGAGAAGTATTTAAAAAGAGAAAACTTTTTTGGGTCGGGCGATCTTTTCTTAAAACAATGTATTAAACACTATCCTAAAAATCCAACAGCAAAAAAATGTCTGGAAGAATATAAAGACAGTGTAGAATTCGAATTTTCAGGATCTGCCGGAACCAGTATTCCCAAAGATGTCCAAAAAGAACTGGATGACTTAGAAAAGTTGATTAAAAAATAATGGGCCGACAAAATGTTCAAATCTACAAGTCTCATGGGGGACTAGAAAAGTTTTCAAATAAAAAACTTTATACCTCCTTGAGACATTCTGGACTCCCCCACAAGCAGTCGCAAATCATTACCGAACAAGTTGCGCGCGAAGTCTCTGAGGGCTCTAGGACCCGGGATATTTACCGCAAAACACTTAAGCTCGTTAATCAAAGCTCGCACCTTGCGGCCGTGCATTATTCACTCAAAAGAGCACTTTTTGACTTGGGTCCTTCGGGACATAACTTTGAGGCTTTTGTCGCCAAATACTTTGAAGAAATTGGTTATCAAACCAAAACATGCCAGACGCTTAATGGCCGTCTGGTAAGACACGAAATTGATGTGGTCGGAGTTAAAAATGGCAAGCGCGTTTTTGTGGAATGCAAGTTTCATAACCGTGTAGGAATTAAAAACGACATCAAAATTGCGTTGTACGTAAAGGCCAGATGGGATGATCTCAAACAGGGCAAAGAAGGCAAAAACCTCAGTGCCTATTACCTTGCGAGTAATACTGCGTTTACTTTAGATGCTATCACCTACGCTGAAGGCTCAGGGCTTAATCTTCTCGGAGTAAATGCACCCGTTCAAAAACCGTTTATGGAAGAAATAAAATCTCTTCACTTGTATCCCATAACCAGTCTTAAACGCCTAAACAGTAAAATAAAAAAAGAATTACTTTTAAGAAATATTATCTTAGCGAAAGAACTTCCGGCCCAATTAAATCTTCTTCAAAAGCTGGGTCTCAGAGAAAATGAAGTCGAGCCGCTTTTAGCAGAAATTGAACTTTTAAACAAAAGTATCCTATGAATATTCATTTTTGGGGCGCAACTGTTGAAGTAACTGGATCCATGACATTTCTGGATTTACCGGATGGTTTGGTCATGATCGATTGTGGTCTTGCCCAAGGGTTGCCAGAAGTTGAAAAAATTAATCTCATGCCTCTTCCCTATCCCGTTAGTGAAATCAAGGCCGTGATTATTACGCATGCCCATCTCGATCATAGCGGCTATTTACCCCGATTAGTAAAAAAGGGGTTCAGAGGCACCATCTTCTGTACCCCTGCAACCGCCAAACTCATGCGGATCATTCTTCTGGATAGTGCCAAACTTAATGAGGATGGTTTTTACGAAGTCGAAGATGTGGAACAAACCCTTCACCAAGTGAAAACTCACGAATGGGATGAAAAATTTGACATCCTAGGTGCCTGGGCCTCATTCTTCCCTGCGGGCCACATTTTGGGAGCTTCCTCAGTTTTGATCAAGTCTCAAGGCAAGAGAATCGTCTTCTCAGGAGACTTAGGCAGAAATGATGACCCTATTCTTCCTCCCCTCGCTCCTTGCCCCAAAGCCGATATCGTTATCATGGAATCAACCTACGGTGGGAAAGTGCGCTCAGGCAACCTTGAGCAAGAACTGCATAGCTTCCTAGTTAAAGTTGCCAGAGAATCCAGAGTGGGAATTATTGCAAGCTTTGCCGTGGCAAGGGGGCAAACACTCCTGACTCTGATTCATGATTTTTATGAAAGGCATCCAGAAGAAAAAGTTCGCGTGGTGATGGACAGTCCCATGATGAAAGAAGCAAATAAAGTTTATCAGCAATACGCTCATCTCACAAAATTCAAAGAAGATCTTTACTCTGCTCTGGATGATGTTGACTCGATTGATTTTCAAAAAGAGTGGACATCCCTCAGTCATAAATCCGGTCCTCTGATTATTCTGAGCTCTAGTGGCATGTTGTCTGGTGGCCGCATTGCCCGGCACTTATACAATTGGCGCGAAGACAAAAGGGCGATTCTTTTTTTACCAGGCTATCAAGGTGTTGGAACTCCCGGCCGATCAATGCAAGAAGGCAAACGCCAACTGCTAAGTCCCACAGGAGAAATCTTTGAATGGACAGGAGAGGTCTTAAGCTCTGAGGCTTTTTCCTCCCATGCTGATCAAAATGGGCTCTTAAATTGGATTGAAACAAATAACAAAGACTCAAAAGTTTTTTTACTGCACGGAGAGCCATCTTCAAAAGTGGCTTTGCAAAATAAACTTAAAGAAACGGGATTAAATCAAGTAGAGCTTCCAAGCAGAGGAAGCTCATTCGCGCTTTAATCCGCTACCTAGGATCAGTCATTGAAGAACGCGGCAGAAACTTTAAACAGAGAATGCACCTGCCAGACTTTGGATGCCACACAGCTGCGCGCCCAACTGGCCAGAGACCCTCTCTTAAAAGGAATCTTCGAAGACATTATTCAAAGCCGACCGAATCTCTTTTCGGCGACCTCTGTTTTTTTAAACTCCAAACAAGTGGCAGACATGGCGGAGCTGATTCGCACCATCGAGACGGTCATCAAGTGTGCTGAGTATCAGAATATCGCTCTCAAAAGATCTCCCGAGATTGCAAAAATCAAGCACGGGCCTCACGGTGTGTTCATGGGGTACGACTTTCATTTGAGTGATACCGGGCCCAAATTGATTGAGATTAATACCAACGCTGGTGGCGGACTGCTGAATTTGGAACTCGCCAAGGCGCAACAGCAATGCGCGAAGGATGCGACAGTTCATACGGAGAAAAAGCTCAATCATCTTGATCAAGAATATTTCAGTATGTTTATCCAAGAATGGAAATCCCAAAGACCAGATCAAGAGCTCAAACTGATTGCGATTGTGGATGACTCACCTGAAAAACAATACCTCTATCCCGAATTTCAACTCTTTGAGCATCTCTTTGCTCACTTTAAAATTAAGGCCGTCATTGCTGACCCTAAAGATCTTATCTTTCGAGACGGAAAGCTTTGGATCAGTGATCAATCTGTAGATATGGTGTATAACCGTCTGACTGATTTTTATCTGGAAGAAGAAAATCACAAGTCTCTTCGCGAAGCCTTTCAGAGTGATTCAATCGTTCTTACTCCCTCGCCACATCATCACGCCCTTTATGCTAACAAACTCAATCTCGTCACTTTAACCGATGAGAATGAGCTTGATAAATTCCAACTATCAGCAGGGATAAAAGCAACACTTCTCAAGGGAATTCCCAAGACCCTGATGGTGACTCAAGAAGATGCTGAATCATTGTGGCTGAATAAAAAAAATCTATTCTTTAAGCCCATTGCTGGCTTTGGTAGCAAAGCGACTTACCGAGGCGACAAATTAACCCTAAAAGTTTGGGCAGAAATATTAAAAGAAAAATATGTCGCACAAAAAATTATTCCACCTAGTCAAAGGCTGGTGCAAATCGATCAGGCAATGGCCGATCTCAAAATTGATATTAGGGCCTATGTGTATGAGGGCGAAATCCAACTCCTTGCGGCCAGACTTTATGCAGGACAAACCACCAATTTTCGAACGGTAGGCGGGGGTTTTGCTCCGGTTTTCATCACCAGCAAATAATATTTCTGCACGCTCTAAGATAATCTTTTTTTAAAACAAAGATTACATTCAACACCTTTACATGATTCCAAGAGCACTTTTAAATTCGATCAAGGAAATTTTCAAAGGAGAATATTATGAAATTTCTACTGCTCGTTTCAATGATTGTTGCTTCTACTTTTGCATCAGCTGATGATAATTGGTCAGTGAATTGTTATGAGAAAACAACTTATGGCACTGATCTCGCCTACATTATCAACGTCTCCCCAAATGCACCCACCGTTAAAAGCCGCCTGATTGAATTACAAGATTGTACCAGAGGTCGTAATTCTGATAACTGCCGTGACCGTGGTGAGCTTAGAAAAAGAGAGCGTCAAAATGAGACATGTCTCGTGCTTGACCATCATAATGATGGAGACGGCGATAGTTTAACAAATGGCTCGTGGTCACTTTGTTATCAACACCAAAGTACTCTTGCTTCACCTCGCTTAGTCCCAGTCACCGTAACAGATGACCGTCAGGGTTCGACTATATACTGTGAAAGAGAACTTCTTCGCATTCTGTAAAATAATACGAGGCCTGCTTGCTTTAAGCACTCAGGCCTCCCTTTTATTCCTACAAGGTGGTTGATGTGAAATATTTTTTGGTTGCCTTGATTCTTCAAATCTTCTCTTCACAAGTCCTTGCTGAAAAAATCCAATCCCAAATCAATTCCATCGAAATTGGTCAAAAGAGTGAACCTCATTTGGTCAAACTCCAGAGTGGTCGAGTCGCCTTTATCGGATTCAAAGAGAAGAAACTTCTTCAAGAAATGCAAAAAAACCTAAAAGAGAAAAGATGGTTAGAATTAACTTTGGGAGGGGACTCAACTCTCGTAAAATCAAAAATTATTGCCACCCCTTTTCGTCCAAATTACAACAGGGACCCTGAAGTCCCCTACACGCCTTCGGTTATATCGTACTCAAAAGCCCAGACGATATTTAATAAAATGAGAAAGGACTATCAACAGGATTCACAGTGCTTTAACCGCGCTCATATATGGACTTATGAGGAATTTCAGCGCTCGGAAACCTATTTAAATAAAGTGTTTCTTTTTTTCACTTCTCGCTACATTCGAAATCATAATTACCACTGGTGGTTTCATGTAACACCCATGGCCTATGTGGGAGGAAAGAAATTCACAAATTGGAGGATGCTTGATCGCCGCTACACTCATGGCCCTCTCTCGCCCAAAACTTGGACCGATATTTTTATCTATACCAAAAAGGCCTGCAAGGTCGTAACTCAGTATTCAAGCTATGAAAATAATCAGCGCTCTCAGGATTGTTACTTAATACCGGCCAGCATGTATTATGTGGTGCCAAGTGATCTTGAACGGCATGAAAGTGAATCCGTAGCACGGACAGATTTTGAAATGATGGAAGTGGAATACGCCAGATGGGAAGCTTTTAAAACTCAGTCGCCCCGAGGATCTCACCCGCTCTCCAATTAGGAATGTCAGCAACGAGAGTGGATAATAAATAATCAAATTTCCTCTCGGCCTCATCCTGACGGGCAGGATCTGAAACGCCATCAGCTGTCTCTCTCCATTCTGGCGAGAGGGCCAGGCGGCTTCTGAGAGCGGCCGAGAATAAATCAATCCATGTGGGTGCGGTAAAAGTAAAATTAAGCGCTAAGGCGTCGCCTTGAGCTTCCGTCATATGCCACGAGCCCCGAGGAACAAACAAAACTGATCCCGCATGAAGCTCAAAAAGTTCGGCCTCTTCGGGCATTTCTATTGGCAAAGGAGCATTGATATAGCTCATGAGCTCCGGATCACAAGCCTGACCCATCGTATGCCTAGTCATGGGATTATCCACATGATGGTTCGGAGCAATCCACCATTTTTTGGTGCCATGAACTTGAACTACAAAATTGATGTTCTGATCAAAATGAGCGGCCGTTCCTTTGCCGTCTGGTGTGGCGTAAATCAAGCAACGTCCATAAGTCAAAGACGAAAGGCCTAAATCCTTTCGCATATCTTCAATCCACATTTGTAAAACTGGTGATAGGCTTTGCGCTTCATTAAAAAGTAACCCCATTCCGTTATCAAAGAGTTTTTGTGCATCTTTGGGTGTAGTATCGATAGAGCTTGCCTCATCACGCACGTCAGGCAGATGGGCCTGAATGGCTGCGGGCCAAGATTTTAATAAAACTTTCAAAGACTGCAAGAAAGGAAGCTCCGTCAAAGGTAGTAAGTGCGCCTGGTTGGCGTGAACAACAAAGGGCAAATTCTTAAGGTAAGAAGCGAAGAATTCGTCATTTGATTTGGGGTGAATAAGGGCAGCTAGACCAGTTTTCATAGGGCTCTCATAGGAAAAGTTAAGGGCCTTATTACATCACACTTATCAAGTTCAGCCCATACTTAAGCAAACGTAAGGCATCTTAAGTTTAAACTTCCTTGGTTTTAATGATAATATGAGCACTTAAGGATATGACTTTATGAAGCTTCAAAAAGAGTTCGATCATTTATTTGAAAACTTCACCACTGGGGTGGTTTTTCACGATGCCCAATCACAGGTTATTTTTGCAAACCCCGAAGCCTTACGACTCTTGGGTCTAACAATAGATCAGATGCTTGGGAAAAATGCCACTGATCCCCACTGGCGCTTTATACGGGAAGATGAGTCTTTAATGCCCCTGAATGAATTCCCGGTTAATCAAGTCCTGGCCAGTGGCAAACCGATTAAAAATTTAGTTATTGGTATTATCAGGTCAGATCTTACTCGTCCTGTTTGGGCCATGTGCAACGCCCATCCAGAATTTGATCAGGCGGAGAATATCTACCAAGTCATCGTGAACTTTACCGACGTAACTGATCGCAGAAATGCCACGGATCAGTTAAAAAGTTCTCTTCAGTTCACCAAAGATCTGATCGGATCCATGAAAGAAGGATTTATTGTTATAGACTCCCAATGGATAATTCAAGACGTGAATCCCGCATTTTGTCTGATGACAGGCTTCTCGCATGAAGAGCTTGTTGGTCAAAAGATACCCTATCCCTATTGGCCAGCTGAAGAAGTAGATTATCTTAAAGGGGTATGTGACGCAAAAGTTTTGAAAGTGAGAGAAAGCTTGGAATTAATTTTCATGCGAAAAGATGGAACTCGCTTTCCCATAATCGCGAGCCCCTCCCTCGTGAAAAACGCTAAGGGTGAAATCGTTAGTTATATTTCAAGCATCACAGATATTTCTGAAAGAAAAGAGGCCGAATTAAAAATCAAAGCGGCTTTAGAGGAATCTAAATCGGCAGCGATTATTAAATCGCGTTTTCTAGATACCGCGGCTCATGAACTTCGTACTCCTGTGAGTGCCTTTTCGCTTCTTTTGCAACTGACTCAAAAAAAACTCGAGCAAGGAATAGCAGTCGAAATGCCGATTTTAATCAGGATGCGAAAACAAGTCGACCGCATCTCTGATTTGGTTGTAGAGCTAATGGATGTCTCTCGCCTTGAGCGAGGAGTACTGAATTTAAAACTGAAAAAAACCGATATCGCTTCCATGATTGCAAGCTGCCTAGATGATTTTAGGCTGCGTGCTCCCAAAAGACCTATGCATTTCATCCAACCAGAACATCCTATCGAAATTACCATCGATCCCCTCAGGATCAATCAAGTCATTTCTAATTTAATCGACAATGCACTCAAATATTCCTTTGAGGACACGCCGATTAAAGTCTCGATTACAACAACTCAAACTCACTTATGTGTCTCCGTAAAAGACCAAGGACACGGAATAACCGAAGAAAAACAAAAAGATCTTTTTGCACCTTTCTCTCGAGGTTCTGACGACCTAACGGATAAATCTGGTGGTTTAGGTCTGGGTCTGTTCATCTCCCGGGAAATCATCACTCTTCATGGAGGAACCATGGGGGTAAGAAGCACTATTGGTGAAGGAAGTACTTTTTATTTTGAACTGCCCTTGGATAAAAAATGAATAAAACTATTCTCATTATTGAAGACGAAGAAGAAATCCTCTACACCCTCAGAGATTTTTTAGAAATTGAGGGTTACCAGGTTTTAACTGCGCTGAATGGTTTTGAGGCAATTCAGTTACTTGAAAAATCAGTGATGCCAAATCTTATTTTGCTGGATATGAAAATGCCGATTATGAATGGCTGGGAATTTGCTGCGGCTTTTTTGGCGAAATATGATCATCAGTGCCCCATCGTTATTACTACCGCTGCAGGCGACGCCGCTCAAAGGGCCAAAGACATTAATGCGAATGACTGGATCTCCAAACCTTTTGACTTAGATACTTTGCTCGAAAAAATTAAACAGAATGAGTTATAACAGGCGGAGCCCCAAAGCACACCTTGCCCAATTCTCCTGCACGAAAATCCGAAAGAATTAATTTAAATACGCGCTCTAAATCAGGTAAGCCCTTAGGCAATAAGCAGCCTCTGACACTCGCAATTTTAACGAGCGCTTCATCCACGGTGAGTTCAAATGAATCAAGTTTGTAGCGCTCAAGAAAAGCTTGAGATTTTTTGCGCAGAAAATATTTCACTAGGTAGCAGGCCGGGTCTTCTTCACCGATGATTTCATCAGGAATAGCGTTAATCACACTTAACCAAATTCGGTGCTCTTCATTTTCGACTTCTGGGGGCATGATTCCTGGGGTGTCTAAGAGCTGCAGGTCTTCATCAATATTGACCCATAACTGAACCTGAGTTTCACCCGGTTTATCTGCCGTTTTGGTGGCATTACGATTCGCGATTTGATTAATAAAAGTCGATTTTCCCGTGTTCGGAAGACCTATGATCATTAATTTGTATTTTGTTTTCACGGCCACGGCTTCTGCACTTGAGGCCTGTCTTTTCGATTCAACAATTTTTCGCGCAGTCGATAAAATCAGCTTGTGAGAACTTTTGTCCAGACAGTTGATGAAAAGAAAAGGGGTTCCTTCTTTAGTAAACCAAGCGTGCCACTTTTCCACCATCACGGGGTCAGCGAGATTGGTTTTATTAAAAAGAATCAATCGGTTTTTTGCGCCTATATTATCGTTCAAAAATTTGTTTCCAGAAACCAAAGGAACTCTGGCATCACGAATTTCAATGACTAAATCCACCATGCCAAGCTTCGATTTGATCTCACGCATCGCCTTGAGCATGTGACCTGGAAACCAGTTAAACGCGGCTTTCGGCTCGGCTCCAATCTTTACTTTTTTAGGAAGTTCGATTTTTTTCGTGGAGACAGTGACTTTATTAAATTTTTTGTAGGGGGGCATAGCTCATTTTAGCACCCTTTTCTTAAATTTGTCCACGTAAATTTAAGCACTTAGAAATCATATCTTTTAAGTCTAAAACTCTTTTGCTAGAGTTCGGTGAAATTTTAATAAGGACATACACCTTGAGCTTGGAAGTTATTTCAGAATCAG
>CANFNN010000091.1 GCA_947448095.1 Bacteriovoracaceae bacterium
AACGCCTGAAGGAAACCAACAAAGATCCCCATGGCATAAAAAGGTATCGGAACGATGTAAGGAACCAGTTCCGAAAAAATCCCTAGAATTAAATGATCTCCGTCCATGTTTCCACGTAAACGTAGAGCAAGGGAGAGAGGTCTTACTGAGATGGAAATAATTTCGATAGGGAAAATTAAAATAGCAAGTGCTGGCATAGGACCCGCAAAGTGCTTCATGTAAGCAACAAAACCAACTGCTCTAATCCCTTGAAAGTTGAAATAGAGAAAAGTGAAAATCCCTAAGGCCAAAGTCGTGTTGAGATTTTGATTCGGAGACATCGATCCAGGAAAAACACCCATAACGTTAGTCACCAGGATGAAGCAGAAAACAAAAATCACGTAAGGGAAATAACGTTTAGCACTCTCTTCACCCATAACAGACTTCGCAGTACTGTACATGGCCTGTCCAAGGGCTTCGACAATGTTTCTTAGTGAGATGCCTTTATCAGGAATCGTAGGGTTTTTAATCGATGACACTTTAATACGATAAATCAGACCCATAACCAGAAAAACCAAAGCACCAAAGATAAGGGCAAGAGTGTGAGCAGGTAAAAATGGATTATGAAGAGCATGTGAGGCATTCGTGAAGAAGTTATATCCCCCGCTTGCCCAAACTGAATTTGTGAAAAGAAATGCAATTAAATACAAATATTTCATGGGAATCCTAGCAAAATTTAATACTTGTTTTTAATACTAACGACTTGAATTATCAATTGGAAAATCATGAGGATCATGACTTTTGGGACTAGAGATTGATTGTATAAGTACGCCAGGCCAAGAATAGTAACCAGTAGCATCATTTTACCAAACATTAAGAGTAAAACACGCTTTAAAGAGTGCTTCGCCGCATCACCCTCGCTCGTCATGGAGCTTGCTAATTCTCCGATGATTTTCACTAAAACAGTGTGATTTAGTACCAGCGCCACGAGGATCGCCACCAGGACCAGGGTGTCCATTGCTTGTCCCCATCCGAGTGCCATGGCCGTGATAAGATTTAAGGCCGAGAGACTGTAGAATTTCTTTGTTACTTTTTTTTCCATGAGACCTGTATCATTTTAATTAATATTACTATTACTGAGATAATGAGAATTGCTTGGGCCCAGCCCTGACTAATATAACCGGCCTTCACAACTTCCTGAAATCCAAAAAAAATCCCCAAAATAGTTGAGGGTAATCCAAGAGCAAGGGCCAGTGCTTTTTGCCAGCTATTCATTTATTGAGTCCAATAATTTAAAACCAAGATAAAGAAACTATCGCTTTCTGGCAACTCGGCGAGCGAAGAGAGATTTAAGCCTCGCCCTCAATACATCAGGATTAGGATAACTAGGAAGAAGCGAGTAATAAATATTATAGGCTTCTTTCAGTTTTTCATTGGATTCATAGGCATTGGCGATTAAAAATTTCACCTTAATTATTTGATCTTTTCTTCGCTCACGCTTTAAATATTCCATCCAGTACTCAACTGCTTGATCCCAGTTTTTGTTATAAAACTCAATCAATCCCATTTGGTTATAAGCTTCTACGTAATAGGGATTTGTTGGCTGACTGATAATCTGGTTAAAAATTTCACGGGCCTTATTGTATTTACCCATTTCGAAATATGATTCTCCGACTCTTAAAAAATAATAATCATAATCTTTTAGTCTAGGTTTCACATTCATTAGAATTTCATAAGCACGAATTGCTTCTGTGAAATTTTTCGCAAAACTAAAATTAATATCTGCAATTTTCTCTAATGATTTCACCTGCCAAAGAGGATCATCCACGTTATCCACGATAAACTGATAGTACTTGAGTGCCTTAACTTGCTCATCTAGGTAGAGATAATAAATCTCAGCCAGCTGATAATTGATTTTCGTTTTTATGATTTTCGACGGATTCTTCTTTAGCACACGCTCATAGAGCTCAACGGCTTTAGAGAATTTTTGGCTATCAACATTTTTTTGAGCTGAGAGAATGTCTTGATTGAGTCCTGAGGTAAAGTCACATGAACTTAACCCCAGGATCATTAAAAAAATACTTAGTCTACTGAACAGGTGGTGTATCAGAAGGTTCACCTATGTTGGCTTCTTCGTCTGGATCAATAATTTTTTCAATCGCGATCACTTTCTCATCAGGCTTAACATTAATGAGGCGAACACCTTGAGTATTACGTCCAAGAAGTGAGATTCCGGAAATTTTGGTTCTAATGACCTGGCCTTTATCAGTAATGATCATAAGATCATCTTTATCGGTCACAGGAAGAATGCACATGATATCACCGGTTTTCTCGGTCAATTTCATAGCTAAAATACCTTTACCGCCACGAGACTGCTTACGATATTCTTCGGCTGCAGATCGTTTTCCATATCCTCGAGAAGTCACAGTCAGAATTTCTGATTTATCATCAATCACTTCCATGCCAATGACGACTTCATCGTCTTCAAGACTCATCCCTTTCACACCTTGTGAAACACGTCCTTGAGGTCGGCAATCATCTTCAAAAAATCTGATTGATTTACCACCAGAAGAGGCAAGAAGAATATCTTTCTTACCATCTGTGATTCTTACAGAGAGAACAGAATCGCCATCAACAACTTTAATCGCCTTGAGACCATTTTGGCGCATATTTTTGTATTCTGAGAGTTCCGATTTTTTCACAATTCCGTGCTTAGTTGCGAAGATCAGGAAGTGACCTTCCGCCTCTTTAGGCACAGTGATAATTTCTTGCACTTTTTCGTCTGTAGGTACGTTGATTATGTTTACTACGTTTCTACCTTTAGCCGTTCTGAGACCTTCAGGAATTTGGTAAACTTTAATTGAGAAGACTGTTCCCTTATCCGTAAAAATCATCAACGTATCGTGAGTATCAGCGGTGAATATAGATGTGTAAAAATCATCATCTAAATCTGCGCCCTTAACACCTTTACCACCACGTTTTTGTGAGCGGAAAGTATCTATGGCCATACGCTTGAGGTAACCCTTTTGCGTAATTGTCACAATCACTTCTTCATTTTTAATCAAATCTTCCATCTGAATTTCATCAGCTTGAGCAATGATTTCGGTCTTACGAGCATCTCCATAGTTTTCTCGCACGGCCGTGAATTCATCACGTATAATGACTTTGATTTCTTCTTCAGATCCTAGAATACTTTCTAAGCGGAAGATTTCTTTCATGATGGCTTCGTAGTCAGCAATAATCTTATCGCGCTCAAGACCAGTTAATCTTTGAAGACGCATATCAAGAATTGCTTGGGCCTGGATTGGAGAGAGAGTAAATCTCTGCATCAATTGATCTTTGGCCTGGGCCGGACCCTCAGCTTTTTTAACTAGCTCAACAATTTCATCGATATTTTCAACAGCAACTTTTAGGCCCTCTAAAATATGGGCGCGCTCTTTGGCTTTTTTAAGTTCATAAGTAGTTCTACGAATAACAATTTCACGGCGATGTTCTATGAAGCATTCAAGTTGCTGCTTCAGATCGAATACACGTGGCTGACCGTTATAAATTGAAAGAAAAATAATCCCAAATGAAACCTGCATTTGAGTTTGTTTATACAAACGGTTCAGAAGAACTGAAGCAGATTCGCCTCGTTTCACGTCAATCACTACTCGAATACCTTCACGTGAAGACTCATCGCGGATATCAGAAATTCCTTCAATGGCTTTTTCACGAACCAAATCTGCAATTTTTTCAATCAACCGAGCTTTGTTCACCTGATAAGGAATTTCAGTAATAATGATTTTTTCTCGATCATTTTTCCCTACTTCAATATCAGCTTTAGCACGAACTTGAATAACTCCCTTACCAGTATGGTAAGCTTGTTGAATCCCAGCAGTTCCGTGAATTGCGCCAGAAGTTGGAAAATCTGGGCCAGGAATATGTTTAATTAAATCATGAACAGTTAAGTCCGGATTTTCAATCAGGGCCAAAAGTCCATTCATGACTTCAGTTAAGTTATGGGGAGGAATATTGGTCGCCATACCCACGGCAATACCAGAAGAACCATTAATCAGAAGATTGGGAATTTTTGTTGGAAGAACTGTGGGTTCTTGAAGTGATCCATCATAGTTGTCCTGCCAATCGACAGTTTCTTTATCAATATCACCCAACATATCGTTGGTGAGTTTTTCCATTCGGACTTCGGTATATCGCATGGCCGCGGCACTATCTCCGTCAATTGATCCGAAGTTACCTTGACCATCAATAATGGTGTATCTCATGGAGAAATCTTGCGCCAATCGAACCATCGCTCCATAAACAGCAGAGTCACCATGCGGGTGATACTTACCGATAACATCACCTACCACACGGGCAGATTTTAGATACGGTCGGTTATGATAGTTGTTCAGCATGTGCATAGCAAACAACACACGTCTATGAACTGGTTTGAATCCATCACGCACGTCAGGTAGAGCACGCCCTACGATTACTGACATAGCGTAATCTAGGTAACAGCTTTTCATCTCATCTTGAATTAACAGAGGAGTGATATTTCCGTGGTTATGGTTCGCATTATTGTTTTCGTCACTCATAAATCTGATCCTTCAAATTAAATATCGAGGTTTCTCACATTCAGGGCATTGGTTTCCACAAATTCTCTACGTGGTTCAACCTGATCTCCCATTAGCACCGAAAACACTTGGTCAGCATCAATCGTATCTTCGATTTTTACCTGGAGAAGTGTACGGTTTTTAGGATCCATCGTGGTCTCCCAAAGTTGCTCTGGGTTCATCTCTCCCAATCCTTTATAACGTTGGATGTAGGCTCCCTGGCGACCATCTTCAGACACGAATTTTGCAAAATTTTGCAGACCTTCATGTTGAGAAGCATTGTTTTGATCTTTAATGGCAAATGTTGATTTAAGGTACTTCTCAATTCCTTCAAATTGGTTCATTAAACTGGCAAACTCAGCGGAGTCAGCAAATTGAGAACCAATCCGGAAATTTTTAGTTTTCAGTGGTGATACAATTTGGATTTTAAGCTGGTAAGCGAGATTTTTTACATCTTCTTCAACTTTCAAATCATATTTTTTAAGAACTACTTGTCCAGGCGACATCAGTTTAGCTGTGATCATTTTGGCAAAAGCTTCAAGTTTGGCCTTATCTTTCATCATTTCTGCTGTCAGAGTAGCGTCTTCAACTAATGTTTTCAGGAAAAATGCGTCATAGTGGCGGTCATACGATTCAAGCGATTCGTTGTAATTTCTGAACTTATTCACCAAAGCTTTAACTGTTTCCACTTCTACAACTTTGCCGTCAATTTCAATTGTAGTGTCATTCAAAGCTGAAGAAACGAGGTAAGACTCTAGCTCACCCGTATCTTTAAGGTATTTCTCGTTTTTGCCTTTTTTGTATCGAAAAAGGGGAGGCTGAGCGATGTATAAATGTCCACGCTCAACGATCTCAGGCAAATGGCGATAGAAAAGAGTTAATAGCAGTGTTCGAATGTGTGATCCATCCACATCCGCATCCGTCATAATGACGATTTTATAATAACGAAGTTTAGATACATCAAAAGAATCTTTTCCAATGCTGGTACCAATGGCTTGGACCAACATTTTAATTTCATCATTGGATAACATTTTATCGTAGCGGGCTTTCTCTACGTTTAGGATTTTCCCTTTGAGAGGGAGTACGGCCTGTGTACGACGATCACGCCCTTGTTTAGCCGATCCGCCTGCAGAGTCACCTTCCACAATATAAATTTCGCAAAACTCAGGATCTTTTTCCTGGCAATCTGCCATTTTCCCAGGAAGACCTGAAAAATCAAGGACTGACTTACGACGAGTAAGTTCGCGCGCCTTACGAGCAGCTTCTCTGGCAGCTGCTGCATCAATGGATTTTTTTAGGATGGTTTTGCCGACGTTAGGATTTTCTTCAAGATAAATTTTGAATCTATCCCCAATAAGTGAATTCACAATTCCTTCAACTTCCGAGTTACCAAGTTTTGACTTAGTTTGCCCTTCAAATTGAGGATTGGTTAACTTAACTGAAATAATCGCTGTTAAACCTTCACGCATATCATCACCCGTAAGGGCTATTTTGATATTTTTCATGATATTGTTGTCTTTGGCGTAGTTATTTAAAACTCGAGTCAAAGCAGTTTTAAATCCAGAAACATGCACACCACCCTCAGGAGTGTTAATGTTGTTGGCATAAGAAGTTAGGACTTCTGAATAACCATCAGTCCATTGCATTGCCACTTCTACTTCATAGTTATCTCGAGACTGGAAAAAATAAATCGGATCTTTATGAATCGGTGTTTTGGCACGGTTCAAATAAGAAGCAAATTCCGCTAATCCGCCTTCATAGTGAAAAGTTTCGCCCTTATCCGTACGCTCATCTTTCATCACGATTTTTAAGCCGCGGTTCAAAAACGCCATCTCGCGGAATCGGTTAGCAAGAGTATCGTAATTATATTCATGGACTTCAAAAATTTCTGTATCTGATTTAAAGGTTACAGTTGTTCCTGTGTCTTTAATGTCACAGTCACCAATAACTTTTAAAGGCTCTTTGGCCGCTCCATAAGCGAATTCTAAGCGGTGAAGTTTTCCGTGTTTTTTTATTTCAATTCGAACCCATTTAGAAAGGGCATTTACAACTGAGGCACCTACTCCGTGAAGACCACCGGAAACTTTATAAGCTCCGCCCTCTTCGTTAAACTTTCCTCCCGCATGGAGCTTAGTATAAACGATTTCGGCAGCTGAAACACCTTCACCAGGAACCATATCTGTGGGAATACCACGACCGTTATCAACAACAGTCATAGAGTTATCCACATGGATGATAACGATGATTTCTGTGCAATACCCAGCCAGGGCTTCATCAACGGCATTGTCTACAATCTCGTAAACACAGTGATGGAAACCACGAAAACCGGTATCACCAATATACATACCAGGACGTTTCCTTACGGCTTCTAAACCTTCTAGGATTTTAATCTGGTCTGCATTGTATTCGGTATTAACTTTAGAGATAGAATCAGGAGTGTGATCCATTCGAGAGTGCTCCTAGCGTTGTTTAAATGAGCGATCCATGTTCAATAAGAAACTTCTTAGAGTTGGGTATCTTTTCCAACTCTTTTCCAAAATTTTCATTGGCGGTTGTAATCAATACTTGAAAGCTTTTAGTTTCCAAATATTGGATCAAATTTTTCCATCTCTGGCTATCCAATTCGCCAGAAACGTCGTCAATGAGAACAATAGGATAAGAGGTAAACTTATACCTAAAAAGCTCAATATAGGCAAATATAAGGCTCAGAAAGGCCATTTTTTGCTGACCCAACGAACAGAATTCAAACGCATTGAGTCCATCAAAGCTAAAAATGAAGTCATCGCGGTGTATTCCTATCTGCGTAATGTGAGCTTTTACGTCGATAGCTTCCTGGTGACGATAGAAGTCAAATATCTTCTGCTGGTCCCACTGGACAAACATACTATCCAAATCCAATTCTAATCGATGTTCTTCTGAAAAAATGGCCTTAAAAGTAGGAGTTATATGCTCATTTAATTCTTTTAAAAATTGAACACGTTTTTGAGTAATTAAACACGAGTATTCGGCTACCTGCTCATCAATGGCCCTTAACTGTATAGAGGTATTTTTACCACCCATACCTAAAACTGAATTTCGAAACCTCATGGCTTTATGAAAACGACTTAAAACTTGTTTAAATTCTTTATCAATTAGCGATAGGTGAGAATCAAACCAGTGTCTTCTAAAAGTTGAACTAGTATGAAATGAGTACGAATCAAAGGGGTTTATAAAAACTGAAGTAGAAGGTGTTTTGGTTTTTTCAAAAGTATTTTTTAAATACCTTTCTTCGAGAGCGTCAGTCATTCTGAGTGAGTAGGGGACCTGTTCATCCCCACTTTCAAATACTGATTGAATAATCATCTCAGGGCTTTCGCCTTCAATGTTTATCATTTGTGAATAACTAGTATTTTTACGGAAGGATTTTTTATTGGTTAATAAATGAACGGCTTCTAAAAGATTTGTTTTACCGTTTCCATTTTGACCAAAGATACAGTTAATTCCAGGCGAAAATTCAAAAACATCTTTTCTGAGATTTCTAAAATTTTGGGCCTGTAATTTTTTAACTTTCCAACAATCCATCCACTATTAGAGTTTAAGCGGCATGATAATTCCTAAGAAGTCAGGAAGATCATCAGCTTTAATAACTACTGGGCTCAATTCATTGTTAAACTCAAAAGTCACATCGGTCTCATTTAAAACCGAAAGACTTTCAATTAAATACTTTGCATTAAAACCAATTTCAGTGGCTTTACCTTCGTAGGCAATGGGAAGAGTTTCATTGGCCTGACCCAAAGCTGGGTGATTAGTTGAAATGGTTAATAAGCCTGGAGCAATATTAAGCTTAATTCCGTTGGTTTTCTCGTTTGAAAGAATTTTGACTCGCTTAACAGCATTCAAAATAGCATTTCTATCAATATGAAAACGATTAGTTGTCTTTGAAGGGATTACAGTTTGATATTTTGGGTATTCTCTAGCAATGAGACGAATTGATAAGTAGTACTCATTTCGTGCATTCACAAACATAAATGAATCATCTAACGATATTGAAACTTCATCTTCAGGATAGGTATCAGCAATCTTTTTTAATTCATTGATCCCTTTACGAGGAACAATAACACCATCATGGAGGAACTTATTTTCTCCAATAAACTCGTGAGTATCTAAGAGCGCAAGTCTGTGACCATCAATTGCCACAGATCTCAATTTTGAATCTGTTAGCTGAAGATAAATACCATTAAGGTACAAGCGAGTTTCATCAGTCGAAATCGCATGCAACGTTTTATTAATAATATGGGTGATTTGTTTTGTTTTGAGGCGGAATTCTGAACTTTGATTTTGAAAATTCAATTGAGGAAACTCGTCAGCACTTGTTATAAGCAAAGAATAATTAATATTCTTACAATTTAAATTTAAAAGATTGTTGTTATCAACACTAAGTAGCAGTTCTTCATTTGGAAGTTCTCTTAAAATATCAGCAATGTTTTTGCTGTTAATGCAGAAGCTACCTTCTTTTTCAATCTTAGCATTCAGTAGAATTTTTGCTGAGACTTCTAGGTCTGTTGCTATTAACTCTAATTTCTGGCCTTGAGATCTGATCAAGCAATTCGTTAGTATTGGTCTAGAATTTTTTTTATCTACAACAGAAAGCACTTTATTAATTGCATCTCTGAGAACATTTGATTGTATCGAAAGTTTCATATTTAATCCTTAGAATCGGTTTGAAGGTTTTAACTTTTCATCTTCGTTTTAACAAGAGTTCTGCTTCTCTGATTTCCTTCTTCTCTCTTAATGTATTTATATATTTCTTATATTAATAAGCGCGGACAATGTTTACTAATTTGACGTCTTATAATAATTCAAGCCGCTTAGATGTGATTTGGTCGACCTTTATCCACGCAGCCCCTAATTTTCTTTTTTTTTATGTGCGTATATCTCTTTTAATTTCAGGAGAAATACCCTTTTATCCCCACAATTATTTTTACTTA
>CANFNN010000092.1 GCA_947448095.1 Bacteriovoracaceae bacterium
AGCTCACTCCAGAATTTGTCCGGGCACTGTGTCCAGGCAAGGACTATCTAGTCAAAGCCACTTTTACTGAAACCTGGTGGACAACCATTATTTTTACTCAAGCATGTATTGATATAAAAACTCTTTGTGGTAATCCCCGGAAATAAGCAAAATCTATCTTCCACCTCTCATCTTTTATGAAAAATTTAATCTTAATTATTTTCTTCATTTTGCCATTAAGGCTTTTTGCTAATGGCCAGGTAAGTGAAATTATCGATCCTCAAGAAATGATCGCAGACATTTTTGATGCAACCAAAATCAAACAAGGGTCTAAAGTTCTCATCGTATCTCGCGCGAGTAAAAAAGCGATCGCCTTTGGTTCGGTTAAAAAGATTGATCTAAACGTCAGTCCTCACGTCGCGCTGATCACGATTGAAGAAATAATTGATAACAATATGGTCATGACGAAAGACCTTGTTTATCCATTGGATTATTTAACATTGAAGGAAGAAAAAATTCCAGGATTCGCCTCTCTGAGTTTGCATGGCAACACAGACATTCCTGCGAAATTTAAAGAACTTGCAAATTTTGGCGTTTTTACCTCTGAAGGCCATACTCTGGATGCCAAAGAAATGTTAGTCAGTCCCTTTCAGTTTCAATATGGAGTCACAAATGATTTTGGCGTAAAAATGGTCACAGCTCTTTGGCTGGATGGTTACGCCAACCTAGGGCTCAAGTACCGCGCGCTACGATCAAAATATGCCAAGATTAGTGTGAACACTCTTGGTGCCTATAAAGTTCAAAGTAATGACTACATTTGGCAAACCGGCGGGGTAATCACTCTTCCCCAAAATGCAAAATTTCAAAACCATTTGATGGTGAATATTACTCTTGATCCGCAGTTTAGTAATGCCCACGCGACCAAGGCCTTAGGATTATTCCAAGATTCAGATATTAGAAGTATTACGGAATATATCACTGATGACTGGAACCGTATTCTTTACGGGCCAACTTATAATGTTGAACTGCAAACGTTAGGTGGTACGGCGTCTTATATGTGGATCTGGAATACATTTCACATGAGCCTTGGTATGGCGACTAAAGACTTTTCTAATCTCAATTTTGGAAAAAATGGTTACTATTACGTTTATGATTTTTTCTTGAGATTCTAAGTCTAGATCACATCCATAAAGCTCTCAAAGCTGGTAATACCTTCAAAGCTTGAAGACTTTGTACCAGCTCGCAGAAGTTGAGTCACACCCATGCCGGCGGCTTTAGCGGCGATTAATTCTTCTGGAATATCTGAGAAAAAATGGATCTCTTGGGGAGTGAGATTTGTTTCAGTGGCAATCTTTTCGTAGGACGATTTTTCGCGTTTTCCGCCAACTTTAGTGTCAAAGTAATAGGAAATCATAGGCGTAAGATCGCCTTCAGTTGAGTATCCAAAAATGAGCTTTTGAGCGTGAACAGACCCGGAAGAATATATTCCAATCGCAGTATTCGTAGAAAGAATTTTAGTAAAAAATGGTTTTACGTCCGAATAAAGATGGCCTTGAAATTCACCCTTAGCATAACCCACATCCCAAATAAGGCCTTGGATCTCTTTTAAAGCTGGATGTTTTCTATCTTTAGTAATCCAATCTTTAAGTTTCTCTATGACTTCATAAAGTCCAAGCTGCTTTTGTTCTTCCTCCCAGACGGTCTTGCGAATATCCTCTATGGCCTTGCTGACGGAAGGCAAAGTTTGATGATGAAGAACATAATGCTCCATACTGGCCAATGAGTACGGAAACAGGACCTTATGAACAAAACTAATATCAGTTGTTGTTCCTTCAATATCGAAGAGAAAAAGTTTAATCATTATTTGTAACCTTGTTCTTTGCCACTCTGAGTGTAATTGGCCACCCACCCTTCAGGGGTCTTGAACACACGAATTGCCTTCACATGGTACTTGGGTGCAAGGTCAAACCAGTGAGTCGCTCCTTTAGGAACTGAAATAAAATCACCTTTCTCACAGTGAAGACTGAAAACTTCCGAAGTATTTGCAAGGTGAAAGAAAAAGAATCCCTCACCATCCACAAAAAAACGCACTTCATCTTCATCATGCGTATGTTCTGAAAGAAACTTGGTTCTTATCGCTTCAATATTCGGAGTTTCTTTATGCACATTGATGACGTCAGCATTCACGTAACCATGTTTTTTCATGTAGGGGCCTAATTCATGCTCAAACGCTTTGAGAATCGTTTCTTGTGAATCATTGTCATTGAGAGGGGATGAAGCTTCCCATTGTTCAAAAATAATTCCTCGCTGATTCATGAACGCTTTTATTTCTTTAGGATCTTTGATCTCATTTTTAACAGGATCTAAAAGTGTAAGTGTGGTCATTAGATTTTCCTCATTGTGTGGAAACATTCGAATAAAAATTCGTAGGTTTCGATATGACGTTTCGCTGTGGCAATATCTTTGCCCCAAGTGTAGAGACCGTGGCCGGCAATAAGAAATCCATGGATTTTTGGTTTTTCAATAAAGTGGTGATTCATATCACGTAAAATATCACCCATGAGTTGGGAGTTTGAAACTATGGGCAGAACAGATTTTAGTTGGTGTGTGGTGTTTCCTTCGAGGCCTTTTTGAAGTTCAAAACCCTCAAATGAAAGGTGATTTTCCTCTTCGTACTTCAGTGATAAAACGGTACCGAGCACAGAGTGGGTATGAAGCACACAATTAACATCCGGATAATTATTGTAAATGTGGGTGTGAATTTCTGTTTCGGCCGAAGATTTAATCCCTGGAAGATTAAAGGGAGGAATCACTTCTCCCTGTGAATTAATCAGGATTAAATCTTCCAGTGCAAATTTACTTTTATCCACTCCCGATCGGGAAATAATGTACTCTTTTGAGTTCTTACTCCTCACAGAATAATTGGTGGATGTGGCCGGCGACCAGCCCTTTTGATTAAAGAATTTAATCGCTTCAAGCAGATCAATGGCCAATAATTTGTTGGAATCAGTTAACATAAAATAAGCCCTTTGTAGGTGCCTGTTCGTACCTTGAACTGCATGATTTTTGAACAAAAAATTGAATGTAACCGGTACTTGTGCGGTGCGCTTAAGTCGGAGAAGCTAGCGCAAGCTTGTGCTGGGAGTTTGTTCTGTGTTTAGACGCAACTACAGGTGCTTTTTCGTGACAAAAATGATTATCTAGGGGCATCAATTTATCCACTTTCTAGAGGCATTTTTTCATGAAAAACCCATTTCTTGGGAGTGATTTTCAAAATACTCACAAAGATAGTTTCACGCATCTTCACCTTCATAGTCAGTACTCTCTTCTTGATGGGGCGATTCGCTTAAGTGATCTATTCAAACGGGCCAAGGAACTTGAAATGCCGGCCGTGGCCTGTACTGATCATGGAAATATGTTTGGCGGAATTGATTTTTATACTCGCGCCCTACAGGCCGGGATAAAACCAATTCTTGGTTCAGAAATATACTTTACTCCTGGCTCTCGTCACGACCGAAGAGCACCAAAGAATTTAAAAACTCTTGATTCGCAAGATGAAGTTGAAGGTCGCCACCAAATTCATCACTTGATTCTTCTTTGTAAGAATCTCACTGGTTATCATAACCTCTGTAAACTTCTTTCGAAGGCCTATCAAGAGGGCTTCTATTACAAACCACGAGCTGATGTAGATCTACTTCGTGAATACTCCGAAGGATTAATTGCAACCACTGCATGCTTGAAAGGTGAGGTTGGTTACAATTTGTTTACCGGCCAGGACGAGAGGGCCTACCAAGCGGCCATGAAGTATCGTGAAATTTTTAAAGATGATTTTTATCTTGAGATTCAAGAAAATGGAATCCCTGAGCAAGTTGATGTAAATAAAAAAATCATTGCCTTTGCCAGAGAGAATTCGATTCCTCTCGTCGCAACTAACGACTGTCACTATATTCATCGAGACGATGCTGCTGCTCAAGAAGTTCTCATGTGCATTCAAACCGGAAAAACTCTGGAAGATGAAAAACGCATGAAGCTCTCGACGACTGAATTTTATTTTAAGTCTGCTCAAGAAATGCGCGAAGCCTTTAATTACATTCCTGAAGCTTGTAACAACACACTCAAGATTGCTGATGCTTGTAATCTAGAGATCCGCTGGCAAGATGATAAGGGCAAACAAATTTATCTGCTTCCGACTTTTGAAATTAAAACTGCTGAAACTGAAGAGCAATATTTTGCTCGCCTTTCTCGCGAAGGCCTAGAAGACCGATTTAATGGTCCACACTTTAAAGAACTTCTAGCGAGCCCCAATTGGGATACAGAGCTAAAAGCTCAGTATCAAGACCGACTGGAGCTTGAGATTAAACTCATCGCTCAGATGGGATTTACTGGTTACTTCTTAATCGTTTCGGACTTTATTATTTGGGCGAAGTCTCAAGGCATTCCGGTTGGTCCTGGTCGAGGCTCAGGTGCTGGATCGATCGTGGCCTACGCGCTTAAAATCACCAACGTCGATCCCATTCCGTATAACCTTCTCTTTGAGCGGTTCATTAACCCTGAGCGAGTTTCTCTACCCGATTTTGATATCGATTTTTGTCAAGAGCGTCGCCAAGAAGTGATTGAATACGTCACCAAGAAATATGGTGAAGATAAAGTTGGGCAAATTATTACCTTTGGAACTCTTTCTGCGAAAGCTGTTCTTCGCGATGTCTCACGAGTATTCGCACTTCCTTATTCTGAAGCTGATACTCTTGCGAAGTTAATTCCTGATGAATTGGGAATTGGTCTGCAAGAAGCGATTGATAAGGAGCCTAAACTAAAAGAACTCGAAGACAATGATCCCAAGATTAGGCGGATCCTTCAAATTGGAAAACGGCTTGAAGGTCTAAATCGCCATGCTGGGATTCATGCTGCCGGAGTTATTATTACTGATGAGCCTTTAGTTTCCTATTGCCCGCTTTTTAAAGGGTCTAAGGGAGAGCAGGTTGTTCAGTTTGATAAAGATTTTTCAGAAAAAATTGGACTCGTTAAATTCGACTTTTTAGGACTTAAAACTCTCACCGTAATTTCGAATGCTTCAAAACTGATTAAACGAGATCTCAAGCCCGACTTTGATATTGAATTTATCGACTACCGCGATCCCTCTGTTTACAAATTAATTTCTGAGGGACGCACGGTTGGTGTTTTCCAGTTAGAGTCTTCGGGAATGCAGGATTTATGTAAACGGATTAAACCAGATTCAATTGATGATATTACTGCGATCAACGCACTTTATCGCCCAGGTCCGATGGGGTCTGGAATGCATCATGAATTTGCTGAGATTAAGCATGGTCAAAAACCTGAGGTTTATTCATTCGAAGAACTCAAGCCCGTTTTGAAAGATACTTATGGGATTATTGTTTATCAAGAACAAGTGATGAACATTGCCCGAGTGGTGGCAGGGTACTCCCTTGGCCAGGCCGATATGCTTCGAAGAGCGATGGGGAAAAAGAAAGCTGAAGAAATGCAGATGCATAAAGAGATTTTCAGAAAGGGTGCCGTTGAAAGAGGCTTTGATCAAGATAAAGCGATTGCTCTCTTTGATCTCATGGAGAAGTTTGCGGAATACGGATTTAACAAATCCCACGCGGTGGCCTACTCGGTTATTTCTTATCAGACAGCTTTTCTTAAGCAGTATTATCCTGCTCAATTCTTTGCAGCTCTTCTTGGGACAGAGATAAACAATAAAGAAAAAATTACTACCTATATTCAAGAAGCTAAAGATTGTGAAATCTCTATTCTTCCCCCTGACGTAAATGAATCTCTTTGGCTCTTTAACGTCATCGGGCAGACCATTCGCTTTGGTTTAGGAGCAGTGAAGGGGATTGGTGAATCTGCCGTCGAAGAGATCGTTGGTGAGCGTAATAAGAACGGTCCCTTTAAGGGATTTGTTGAGTTTTGTGAAAGGGTTAATCTTAAGTCGGTCAATAAGCGCGTTCTAGAAGCCTTAATTAAAGTGGGTGCTTTCGATTCAAGTGATAAATTTAATCGCAAAACTTTACTGGATCACATGGAATTCATTGTCACTTTTGCTGAGAAAAAGCAGGAAGAAAAATTGATGGGTCAAACCTCACTTTTTGATATGGGTGGAACGCCCCAGACTTCTGAGGAACAGCTCAATATTCATGAATCTCAGGAATTTGATGAAAAGCAAAAGCTTTCATTGGAAGCCGAGCTTTTGGGGATTTATGTTTCTGGTCACCCACTCATGCGATTCAAAGACATTATGGGTAAGCTCACCAGTATGAGTATTGCCTCGATTCAAGATCTTCCGACTGTCGCCAAGCCAGAGGGCTTTAATCCGCGTCTGGGTGATGCCAATGACCCTAGTAAGCGCAGCATGATCATTGCTGGGATGATTTCTGAGAGTAAAGTTATTCTGACCAAGAAAGGCGACAAGATGGCGTTTGTCACCTTTGAAGACTTATCTGGAAAAATAGAGTGTCTTTTCTTTCCACGTGTCTTTGCTGAATTTCAACAGTTTCTCTCCCAGGACGAACCACTGCTCCTTAATGGGGTAGTAAACTTGGCCGAAGATCCTAAGAAATTTTATCCCAGTAAAGTCAGTCTTCTTAAAGATGAGTCTGATGACCGAGTGACTTCAGTCAGAGTGAATGTTCCACTGACTCACTTGAATCCACATTCTTTGATTCAATTGAAGCAAATCGTTTTGAGTTACCGAGGCTCCGTTCCTGTTCACTTTATTTTTGAAACTCCAGAGGGGCGTGCTCGCATGCAGCTCGATGACACTTTTCTAGTTAGTCCGTCGCCTCAAATGGCGGCCAAATTAAATGAGCTTCTCAATACCAATTCAGTTTCATTTATTATTGATGGGAAAGTTGAGGAACTGAACCAGTGAAATATTTCCTCCTCTTTTTCTTCTGCCTTAGTAGCACTGCCTGGGGCCAGTTAATTGATTCTGTCGATTTATCTGAAAAGCTAGGTCCTCTTTCTGAGGAACTGGCTAAACGAGAAATTCTTCAAAAAGCCATCTTGAAAAGCATAGAGAAATTTTCTCCGGAACTAGGCTACAAGTTTGAAGATTTTAATGAAAAAGTTCAGGCCAGCTTCAAGGTAAGTTTTCAGAGTTATAAAGAGAAAATGATCGTTGAGAAATTCGGAGCGAATTATAAAACGAGCCTTTCAGAAAGTGATATCAAATCATTTTTTGAATCCCTTGAGCCTGAGCGTGGGGCTTCATTTATTCGTTTTACTCATTATCAGGACTTGCTAAGGTCTCACTCGTTTGCTTCTTTTAAACAAGACGACAAAGACGCTTCTGTTTGGAATGCCAAAATTCAACTGGATTTTGATCGGATCAAATTAGATAAAGTTCTGCGTAAATTTATTAGCGGGGAGATTAAGCCTTTCGCTAAATTAATTCTTATCTCTGAAATAGATCCCTACCAGTTTTTGTGGACTGATCTTGGTGTGGATAATGAAAAAAGTTTTTTAATTCCACTGAACACATCCTGGCTTAAGTGGTTTAACGATAACCTCCCCAATTCTGTTGAAGAGGTCACTATCTGTGATTCTGCTTGCATGAATTATTTTTCGAAATGGACCGATACTCAATCTGATCAACTTTCCGTACCAGAAGAGTACAATCATGCCGTTTTTCTCAAAGTAAATCTTCAATTGAAGAGAAGTGCAGTCGTAGAAAATCTTCAGGAAGTGAAGTTTGAATGGGAGGGGCGAGCGCTGCTGCTAGACCCGAGTACTAAGCGCGTATTTGGAAGTTTCACTCTACCACTTGAATCACGAACCTTTCGCCTACTGGAACAAAAAGCACTTAACTCGGCCTTGGCCAGTTCCCTGTACCGAGCGCCCTTAACAGCATTTATGCAGTTCAATCGAAAGCTTGAAGAAAAAGTAGGCTTCAACCGAGTATCGAAGTTGGTCATTAAGGGCCACCGAAACCTAGGCGACGTCTTATTATTGACCGAAATGCTGAAAACCCGAGGAAGTTCGTTGGGCTTTGAAGCCGTTTTGGATAATTTCACCCGTGATGAGGCCAATTTGGTCTGCTTTTACCGAGGTGAGGAAAAATCGTTTACGGATTTATTGTCCAGCATAAAAGAGTTAAAATCTTCTCATGGTTATACGTTAGTGAATGAATTTACAGGAGTTCACCACGTAATCAAGTTTGTAACTGAATAACTCTGAGGAATTAAGATGTCCCTAACTGTTCGACTCTTTTCACCATTTTTAATGGTACTCATCTTTTTTCAAGCGTGTGCACCCATATCGCGCAGAAGACCTATTAGTCAGGCGAATCGATTAAATAAAGTTTCTGAATTTAATCCCATTAAAAAGAAAATCGCGTTGTTGTCTTTCTATAATGAGTCACCCATGGGGGGCGAGGATTTAGCGATTGTTGCGACTGAAGAGTTCCGTAGAGAAGTTAGTAAATCGAGAGAGTTTTTGATTGATCCTAGTGCTGAAAATATTTTTGGGAATTCCAAAGAGATCTATGCGGGTGGTGGAGTTAAACTCGTTCAGCTCGCCCGTAAAGCCAAAATGTCGGGTGTGAACATTGTTATCTTCGGAAGAATTAAAGAAGCTCGCGTGCGCCAAAAAAGTGATGAAATCGGTTTTGTGAGGAAGGTGAAGTCGCTAGCAGAAACATACGTTGAAATTAAGGCCTATGATGTTTTGGCCAACAAAGAACTTTTTACTGAAACTGTTGATGGAAATATTTCTGATGATAACTTGAAGTTTTATCAAGCAGAAACAGAAGATAACCTGGCCTATCGTCAGGAGCTTCTGCGTTATTCTGTCAAAGTTGCCGTCAGAAAGTCAGTGCCTAAGATTACTCAAATTGGTTCCCGTTTGGATTGGATGGGGCGAGTGGCTAAAATTATCGGAACTAGAATTTATCTGAATGCTGGCCGGTCTTCGGGACTAAATCTTGGCGATATTATGAAGGTCATCACTGAGGGACAAGAAGTGTATGATCCAGAGTCAGGTGCCATGATTGGAATGTCTCAGGGGGAAGTCAAAGGAACACTAGAAGTAGTCGATTACTTTGGGCCTGACGGAGCAATTTGTATTCTTCATTCAGGTGGCGCGGTAACTGAGGGCGATTTCGTCCAACTCTATTAATATGACTACAGAAATTAAAAATATTCCCTTTCTAATTGTCTCTTCTTCACCCTATATGAGGGGGATTTTAAAATTTGTACTGGAATCCCTTTTACTCACTGATGTTACAGAACTTGAGTCTGAAGAAAAGGCTCTCTCATTTCTCAGAAATGTTACCCATCAACCAAGCATGATCATTTATGATTACACGCCAAATGCCTACCTATTAGAAGATTTTGTAGGATTTCTAAAAGAGCAGTCAAAGTCAGTTCGCATTACTGTTTTAGTTGATGAAATTCGTGATGAAGGACGAGAGCTCCTAAAGGGGATTCAGCAGTTAGCACTGATGAAAAAATCAGATTTACCAGGGGCATTAGTTGAGGAAGCT
>CANFNN010000093.1 GCA_947448095.1 Bacteriovoracaceae bacterium
CTGATTCATGCAGGGACTCTGAAAGAGCTGATGGCCAAGGAGTGCTCATTTGTCTCCTTTCAGCTTTCAAAAGATATTATCCCTAAAGGAGAATTCCCTCTCATTCATCAAATGATTGTCGATCAAAGTTTTTCACAAGGGAACTTACAATCCACTACTGATTCATATATAAATAAAGAAATTGATTTAATTTTCGATTCAAAAGAATATGACGAATTATTAAATTTAAGACAATCTTTTGAAAAAAAAGAAGCTGCACCAAAGGGTAGTATTTCTTTAGCAAAAAACTACCAAAACATTTTGACTGGCTTTACACTTCAGCTATCAAATTTAAATTTGCGGGTTATTAACCGGCTCAAAATTATTTCTAAGGAAGGAAAAGAAAAAAACTTGTCTGAACTTCTTTGGAGTTCATTTTTTGGTCTTTTATCAATTTTTCTCTTGTTGGCAGTTTTCCACTTTCTAAAAAAACGTCGGTCTTAATATCAAATTGCGGCCTGAGTGGACTCAAAATTAAATCCCTGTGCCTGTTCTGGTGCCTGCTCCAGTTGTCCCTGTTCTTGAGCGTAGATATCTTGAGCTTCAAAATTTTCTGCTGGAGTGGCTTCTATTTGAGCATTTTCTTGCTCAGGCACAGAAGTAGTTTCAGTGCTGTTATTATCGGCGACAGTATTTGAGCTTTCAGCTTGTTGCTCAGGTTGAGAATCGACTGCTGCATCGCCTGTAAATGTAAGACGAGTACCTTCGAGAGGCCCGTTAGTTAGTGTGACAATATAAGAATTTTGATTTTCCTGATACATCATCCCACTATAGAGCTCACCATTAAAATCATACTCAAAGACGTTTCCTGACATTTCCGAAAATGAAACAGAAACTCCTTCCCCATTGGGAAGAGACACACTTAAACTTTCAATCACACCCTGATTCGTTGATAAACTTCCACTAAACTGAGAATTATTTAATCCTTGCTGCCATTTTCTAGGATTTATCACTCCGGTAAGACTTAGGCTCAATTCCTCTTGAACTGCAGCTTGGGCAATTCCCTCTGGTTGCTGGGCAACTTCAGATGAGCCAACCTCTTGAAGTAATTTATCTGATAACACTCCACGAGTTTTATAAATTGATGCCTGTTTAACTGAGAGTTTTTGCCAGGCCATGGTATTGGCCACTTCTCGCTTTGAAACGATTACGCCGTAAACTTCGTCCAGTCGTTTCGCAAATCTTATATCTGTCCCAGAAATTATTGATTCAGAATTAATCACAAAAGCATTATATGAGCCTGTTACGCAAAGAAATCCCAGCGCAAGCCCAACATAGAATTTTCTTGATTTAAGTCCATTGCTCATACAACACCTCATGAATACATTTGTCTTTGATTAAGCAATCAGGATGCCAATCTTATTCAGGTGAAGTGCTTGATTTTTTGAGGTGGAATGCAGGGAATTGAAGAATTTATAATGAGGTGACTAAAATTTAGACACTATGGAATTGGTACCAAGGGCATGAATTTAAAACGAAAGGATTCAATTCTGCCCCAGGATTGTCCCTCGCTGGATGCACTCAATTGCATGGTGTAGTAATCTTCAGCTTGCAGGGCATCCCATAAGGCCCGATCAAGATGGTCCTGAGAATCGGGACCAAGGATCCATTCATTGGGCCCTTCATGAAAGCGGTTATTATTTGAATATATTAAATCCTTAACGTTTTTAACTTTCTTCCATCCTGAGGTTCGCATGAGTTTAAAGTAAATAAACTTCATTCCCTTTGGGAGGTTAAACGAAACTTTAAGCTTGGAATTGGGTAACTGCTCGATTTTAAAGTCGTTGATCTTAGCGCCTAAGTCAGGGCGGTAGAGTCCCACCTTATTCTCAAAATCAACTGTTTCATCAGCAATCTGCAACAGTTTTTCGGCATTAGTCTGAACTCTTCCTCTAAACTGGATTCTTCCAAAAGATCTATTAGTAGCAGAAATAAAATAATCTACATCTTCACCGTCTAAACTCAACACTAGTGCTCTCATGGCGTGAATAGCCCGTGCCTGGTATCTAAAGAGTAATCTTAATTCCTGAAGTGCCTCGATCATTTCATCCGCAGATAAATTTTCTTTGAATTTTTTCTGAAGCTTCATCCAATGATTATAAAACCTGGTCACTCGCCCGGTTTTTTGGATTCCCACTTTTACATAATCAAAACTTCTATTCGAGATATCCCAAGCGAGTACTGGATCTGTCATAAGAAATCTCATCACTTGTTTTTGGGAAAAATACTGACCAAAATAAAACGATGATCTTTGATAATGTGCAGAAATTAGTTTTGTAGAATTTTCTTTAGGAACCATGATTGGTAGCTCAGGCAGGATTTGGCGACTGCCTAAAACCGACTGAATGTCATGAATGTATTTGCGCATTTCTTTGCCAGAAGTGTTCACGTCTTCATAGAGTGCTTCGGAAACAAGCTGAAAACTATTGTCGTCTTTTTTCTCATATGCGGTTCGGTCAAATAAAGTCGTAAATAGAAAATTTTGCTTTTCTCCTGAACCCCAGAAGGTGGTCCAGCCTTTAGCCATTTGTAGAGAACTCTTGAATATTTCTTTCGTTCCATCTGGTCTTTGAATAGTTGCCCACAGATCTTTTTTCTCACGGCTTTTTCCAAAGTTATAAAGCCAATTTAATCCCAACTGATATGACAAACTCGTACGTTTTTCGAGGGCTTCACGAGTCAATAGATGAGTGACACAAGACTTAATTCTTGACACTTCATCGGCCCTTTTGAAATTACCACGCATGGCCTTTTCGAACGCCTCTTCTGCCAGGGGATCTTCAAGATCAAAACGGTAGCCAACATCGAATTGATTCTTAGTTTCTCGGTCGACAGTAAATTTAAATGGAATGACTGTTACGTCTTGATCGGAAATTTGGTACTCTAGTTTTTTTCCCTCAAATAGCAATATGCCGTCCATAACTCTAATGTCATTCGTACGAGCTCCACCAGTAAGTGCTTGCCCAAGAGATTTGACGTGGGTAACTTTCACTCTCACAAATCGATCACTTTCTTTTAACAAAGTAATGCGAAATTCACCTTTAACATATACCTGTAGACCAAGACCGAATGAAACATCTACTCCAGGAGTTATTTTGAGCGGCAGAAATCCACTTTCAACACCGACTGAAACGTAGCCACTCGTTGAGTATGAAATCAAATCTCCACTTTTAATTTTATTCAATCCCTCTTTAGTCCAAGGAATCCGCCACATAGTAATAAGGGGGTTCCAGAACTGTGAGAGTCTTGGCTTCCAATTTGGATCAATTGCCCACCACTTTTGATCTTCTTCTTCTATGACACTCAATTCGGCAGAAACTTCTTTTTGAATTTCTTGAACTTTGGGAAGGTTTGGATATTTTTTAGAAAAGACTTGGCGAATGTGATTAAAAACGAGCTTTCCTCCCACTCCTAAATTGAAATTAATCGGAGTGACCAGCGATGGTGCCAGGGGGATCGAGTATGCAGTTCCACTTTTTCCAAGGTTTATAGAGAATTGATCATTTACAGTGTAGGTATTGAGAATGTCCTGGTTATCAAATACAGAACGTTTTACGCTGAACTGAGTAGAGAAATTATTTCTGGAAGTACTCCATAAATTTAAATTATCAATTTGATCAAAAAGAACGTTCGTAAGCTGAGTTCCAGAAAGATCCACTTCACGCGATAAATCAGTCCACAACTTATCAGGCCACATCTCAACGGTGACTTTGTCTTGGGGCGAATCAAGCGACTGGGACCACAAATTTGTAGACCCTACCGAGATTGCGATAAGTATGAATAAACCGAACCTATTTATTTTCATTTCGGTAACTTATTAGCAAAGGTCGGGCCAGAAGCCTATCTCCAAGTAGCTGAATTCAATATTGAGTAGTGAGCAGGATCTAGTCAGTGTCAAAAAAAAAGGCTCCCTAAGGAGCCTTATTTTATTCTGTCATAGGAACTAATTTTAAATAATCTGTGTGTGATGAGCGAAATCTCTTCATCGCAATGAGAACCAAGTCGTCTAATTTGATATTAGTGTTTTTGACCATTTTCTCAAAGTCTTCTGCGACTTCTTTTTCGATTTTTACTTTAATCTCTTTTAACTCACCTTGATTGTGCTTTTGAGATTTCATTGTGACCCCTGGATAAAATTTTTTGTTATTTTACCCGTTTTTCAGGGACTGTCATCTGACTTGTTTCGGCTGGCCAAAATCTTTAACGCACTTTTCTTACGCAAGCTGACAAGGGCCCAAGTTATTTCGTGGTCTAGTAAGGGGCAATGCTGATACACGTCAAAGGGTGAGTTCCACTCAGTCAGTGTTTCAAGAACAGCAAATTCCTGCGGAGTCACGGGTAGAGTGTCCTCAATAAACTCTGCATCTATAATAATCTTCACATTTTCGGGTGGTCTGAATTTCAGCGAGTCACGATATTGCTTTATAACATCGGCCATTTTATTTCTCATTACAGCATAAGGGTAATGAATTTGACGCTCCTTATCCTCAACCACTTCCGGCTCAACCACGTAATTAAACGATTGCAGTGAGAACTCTTGGATAATCAATTGATAGAAAGCCTTAAGACCTTTTAAATTTTGAAAAACAACCTGATAGATCTCTCCATCTTTAAATAAAATATGTCCTAAATACTGACGATTAAAAGTTGAAAGCACGTTCACTTTTCCCGTGAAACGAACCGCAATTTGTTCTTCGATAGTGGCGAGAATTTTAAATTCTGTTTCCATTATTTATTGAGACCCAAAATTTTAGATAAAAATCCATTTTTGGGTTGCTCAGTCGGTAATGGCCGAAAAAAATCATCCACCTTGTGGCCTATGTCCTGGAATGATTTCCAAACAGGACGACTCGTAAATTTATCCTGAGTCATATAAGGCACTCCATTATCAGAGCCAGTTCGCAGTTCAATTTCTAATGGAATTTTTCCAAGAAAAGGGATCTCAAGTTTTTCAACTGCTTTCTCCACTCCTCCTTCACCAAAAATGAAATGCTCTGTTCCACATGAATGACAAATAAATGAACTCATATTTTCAACCATACCAATCAGAGGCAGATTGAGCTTTTTAAACATTTCCGCACCCTTTTTAGCATCTAAAAGTGCAATATCTTGGGGGGTCGAAATAATAATCGCTCCATCTACGTGAGCATTTTGAATCATAGATAATTGTATATCACCGGTACCAGGAGGCAGATCGATCAATAGATAATCGAGTCCAGTCCAATCAACGTCAAAAAGAAACTGGTTCAGTACTCCGCCCAGCATCGGCCCGCGCCAAATCACAGGATCTTCTTCATTAATAAAAAAACCGAAACTCATGAACTTAATGCCATAAGCTTCAACTGGAATAATTTTTTTCTCAGAATTAGATCTTGGTTTTTCTTCTCTTTTGCCAAAGATCATTGGGAGTGAAGGCCCATAAATATCAGCATCAATAACGCCAACTTTTTTGCCCTGCTTGGAAAGAGTTAAAGCAAGGTTGGCGGTAAAAGTGGATTTTCCAACTCCACCTTTGCCTGATCCAATGGCAATAATTTTATCCACACCCGGAACTGGCTTCTTTTTATCAATGGTTCCGTGACCGGCCTTAATTTGTGCCGGCTGCGAAGCCGCTGGAGCGGCCGGTGCCTCTGAGGACTGTTTGTCCAAGGCCTTAAATACATCTTGAGACTGAGTCGAGGTCGTTTTCACCATAATATTATCAATGCCGATTAAATCACTAAGTGACTTGGTGATTTCCGCTTCAATGACTCTTTTCTCTGCAGGAGTGATACCGTCCCGGTTATATTCTGCTACTAATTTTTCTCCATTCATCCCCACATGTTTCCAGCGTTTTTCAGCTTCAAAAGTGTTGCCTGTGGCCGGGTTCAAAATGGCATTTAATCGTTGCTTAATTTCTGTGATCATAAATTATCCTTAAAAAGCTTGACTGCAATTGTTTAGTATTAAGTTTCTTGTCATTTCTAACTGGTACAAATTCCAAGAACATTTTATGATGTTTTATAAAACCTTGAATAGGATTAAAGCATTGGCTTTTTATAAACGATCCATCTTTTTAGTAAATCCCAGCTTTCAGTTAAGCTTTAGTCTAATCGTGTGCTCTATTATCTTCATTTCAAGCTTGGTCTATCCCATAATCCTGATGGACTTCTTAACCGAGCTAATGAATAGATTCCCTGAAATTGAATCAAATATGAAGCTCGCTCAAACGAACCTCATAGTTTTTTTAGCTGTTATTCAGCTAATTTTCATTTCAATGGTTTTTATTATGTTCATTTTTTTAACACACAAAATTGCAGGACCAATGCAAAAGTTAAAAAACCACCTTGAAAAGATTAGACAGGGTGGGCCAATAACTCCTCTTTTTTTCCGAGATGGTGATCATTTTCACGATGTAGCTGAGGAAGTTAGTTTATTTCTTGAAACGGTATCCTTTAATCAAGAGAGTGACTTTCAATATATAGATGAAGTGGCAATCTACATTGAAAACCTGGTTCCTATTGTCCCGGATGATAAAAAACCCGTATTGAACGAGATTTCTCGTCGGTTAATGGATATCAAATCTCGCTATAAAGAAAGCCTTTAATCAGTGTAAAAATTCTTAAGTTTGATATACTGATTTCTATTCTCCAAAACAGAGAACAAGACATGAGGCCATGAAGATTTTTCTTATTTTCCCAATATTTATTTTTTCTTTAATGGCGCAAACGTCGTCACCCATTCAATTCCATGATAATTTTGTTACTTCAGAGCCACTTGCACTCACTAGGGCGAACCATATAATTGGTGAGCACCTTGTGAACATGATTAAATTGATTCATCAGGGTACCGTTAATAAAGATGTACTAAAAAAAGTTATCCATGAGAGCTCAAAATCTAAGCACTTTGTTCCCTTTAATCCATGGTTGCTGGCGATTCAAGAAATTTCAAAACTTTCTAAAACATCTGAGCTAATTGTCTACTGTCGGCAATACATTGCTATCAAAGAGATTTTACCGCTGGAGAAGGTCCTTTCACGTATCGCTGGAAATTACTGCCGAGAAAGAATCTTGCAAGGGATTACGCGCGATATTGAGACATCAAAAACTATTGCGGACGATGCAACACAGTTTATTCAAGAAAATTTAAAATTCTATCTGACTAAAAAAAATAAAAAGAATTTTGCTTTCTTTATTCAGTCACAGGTATCTCGACCAGAAATTCTTAAAAAGCTGTCGCAAGAAGTAACCACTTACAGTGTTCAACACGAAATCGTTCCATCTCCAGAAGTTTTACGAGATATTCTGATTAACGAGAAAATTACCAAACTTATTCAAGACAAGGGTTTTAATCTAGTTCAACATCAAAATATTTTTTATGCAGAGTTTGGTAAACTTATTGAGCAAGGCTACAAAGTTCTGGAATTCAAATCGAATGAAAAAGCGAAAGAGCACTATACTTTTTTAAAAAACTACATTGAACTCAATCAGGACCATTTGCCCGTTGGCCTATGTCTTTTAAGACTGAATGATTATGCAAAATCTGTTTTCAGAGCAAGCTTTCAAGATCTGTCTCGGGATATTTTCAAATATATCGTTAAAAAAAATAATAAAGAAATCCATGAGGATGCTTTGTTTTTTTATCTTTGGACCTATTTGTCTGATAACAATTACAAAGAAGCATTGGCCTTAGCAAAAAAATATGACCTTCTGAATGGAAAAACTAAAATTCTTGATCCTCGTCTAAAATTCTGGATCGGTCGCACTTATGAAGAGCTAGATGAAGTGAAAGAAGCCATTAAATACTATGAAGAAGTTGTATCTAGTCATCCTCTTAGCTACTACGGAATCATGGGAGTTAAAAAGCTTCAAGTGCTGAAGCCAGACTCTCAAGTTGTCCATTTTTATAATGATACAGTGACTCAGAAACCAACTGGTCTCTCCTTTGACCCTAAACTTTTAGATCAGGACTTTCAATCTTCTTTAGTAAGGCTTAAGGCCTGGGCAAAAATTGATTCTCAGCGATTGATTAAACTTGAAGTGAAACGCCTTAAGCTTCACAGTATCCCTAAGTTTTTAGTCACTGTTCCAACTGAAAAACAAATTGAGACGAAATCTGATCTGCATTTAATCAATGCGCGGATTATTCTCGATTCGCAAAATTTTCTTTCTACTTTTCGCTACCTCTATGAAGTCTTAGATAGAAAAGAAGTCGTCTTTAACCGCTCCCTTTTAGAAATTCTTTACCCTAAGCCCTATCTTGATGAATTGGGACGAGCACTCAAGAACGATTCGCTAGATCCCGTGGTGGTTCTTTCCCTGATCAGACAAGAATCAGTTTTCAATCCACTTGCGAGATCTCCTGTCGGCGCACGTGGTCTGATGCAAATTATGCCAGCGACTGCTCGTCGAATCAGGCGCTCAGTTCGGGATAAACATTTAGTGAACCCTAAAATTAACATTGATATAGGAACTAGATATTTTAAGGGTCTCATGAAGCGCTATGATGGAAATCTGGTGTATGTTTTGGCCGCCTATAATGCGGGCGAAGGTCGAGTTGAACGCTGGAAAGGGACACTGTTTGATACGGATGCAACGATACTGAAAAACATTGAAGCGATACCATTTTTAGAGACGAGAAACTACGTTAAATTGATTTTTAGAAACATCTTTTTCTATAAATTATTGATGCAAAAAAATGAGCTCACCGATCCCAGTGAGCTCAACAAAATCTATGATGTAAAATTAGGTTTTAAACATTGAATTTGAAGTGAATGACGTCGCCGTCTTTGACTTCATATTCTTTTCCTTCCATACGAAATTTTCCGGCTTCTTTCACTTTAGCTTCAGAGCCTAGAGCAAAAAGATCATTACAGTGATAAATTTCAGCTTTAATGAAACCGCGTTCAAAATCGGTGTGAATCACACCAGCTGCCTGAGGAGCCTTGGCCCCCTTAGGAAAAGTCCAAGCACGAACTTCTTTAACACCAGCGGTGAAGTAAGTGTACATATCCAGCATATCGTAGCCAGCCTTAATCATTTTAGATAGGCCTGACTCTTCAATGCCAATATCTTTTAAGAAAGCTTCTTTTTCTTCTTTTGATTCAAGGGCCGCTATTTCAGATTCAATTTTTCCACATATAGTGATGACACTTGCGCCTTCTTTAGCAGCGATGGCACGAACTGTTTTTACATGTTCATTTTCTTCTAAAATATTTGCTTCATCGACGTTACAGACATAAAGAAGTTTCTTCATAGTAATGAGATGAATATCAGAGATGGCTTCCATTTCGTCAGCGTCAAGTCCAAGAGAGCGAGCCGGGTGTCCTTCTTCGAGTGCTTTTTGAACTCTTTCAAGAATCGGTTTAGAAATTTTCGCTTTATCCTGAATTTTTTTATCTTGAGATTTAAGAAATTTATCCAAAGTTTGGATTCTTTTCATAACTGATTCAA
>CANFNN010000094.1 GCA_947448095.1 Bacteriovoracaceae bacterium
AGGCAAGGAGAAGGATAATTTTTGTAAGCGCATTTCGGAGCTATTTAAATGCTCTAAGAAATGATACCTTCAAGAAAATATAAAGGACTCTAATGACCGCTTGGAATGATCTCTCCCTTTCTGCTGAAATGCTCTCTCTGATTGAGAACGCTGGCTATAAAGCACCTACGCCGGTGCAAATTCAATCTATCCCACTTGTAATGGAAGGATTTGATGTTTTAGTTTCGTCTCAAACCGGAAGTGGTAAGACTGCCAGTTTCGTTATACCCGTGGTTGAAAGATTTAAAGGCAAAAACGGAACTTATATTCTCGCTCTTTCCCCAACACGTGAAATTGCTCAGCAAACAGGTGCTGTGTTTGAAGCCTTTGGAAAACCACTAGGTCTAAGAACTGTTGTCTGTATCGGCGGAGCTTCTATCCCTGTTGAGAAAGAAGCTTTGGCCTCTTCTCCTCACATCATCGTCGCAACTCCCGGAAGACTGTGTGATCACTTAGAGCGCGGAAATGTGTGGCTTGATTTTATTCAATGCCTGATCTTTGATGAAGCTGACCGCATGCTTGAGATGGGTTTTGCCAAACAGATTGATACTATTACTGAACAAATCCCTAAGCAGCGCCAGACTTTAATGTTCTCTGCTACTTTTGCTCCTCGCGTGGAGAAACTTGCTCGAAGTGTAATGATTGATCCTAAGGAAGTGACGATTGTAAAATCTGAAGCTTCAACTCCCAAAATTGAACAAAGACTTTTGTGGCTTCCTGAAGAAAAGAAAATGAGCGCACTCATGAGACTTGCTCAGGATGAGCCGGGCACGATTATTATTTTTGCCAAATCCAAAGAACGTGTTTATCAGGTTTGGCGGTCGCTTCACGGCAAAAAAGATGATGTTACCTATATCCACTCAGATCTCAACCAAGAGCAGCGTGAAGCAGCGATTGCTGAGTTCAAGTCTGGGCGCTTTCGTATTCTCGTTGCCACAGATGTAATGGGACGCGGAATTGACGTCGATGATGTGGCCCACGTAGTAAACTTTGATGTTCCTCGTGAAGCAGAAGATTATATCCACCGTATTGGAAGAACCGGTCGTCGCGGAAAAAGTGGTCATGCTACCACTTTTGCGATTCCCGTTCGAGATGAGCAAGGCATTCGTGCGATTGAAAAATTGCGCGGCGTCGCTTCTCCTGAGAAAAGAGAATACACACAAGAGCGTCCTCGTCAGGAAAGTCGTCCACCACAAAAGCCGACGCGCGCTCCTCAACCTGAAGTTGCAGGCGAGAAGCGTCCGGCCAAACCGGCCTTCTCTGCTACCGGACCAGCGCCAAAATTAGTGCTTACGCTTAAGCCTAAAGTTGCTGCCGCACCTGTAGTGGAAAAGAAAACTGGTGGGTTCATGAATTGGATAAAAAAATTATTCAAAGCATAAATTCACAGCGCATGGACAGAGAGCTTTAATCAGCGACACACTTGGGCGGTATGAGAACTCACCACATCCCGCCCAAAATCTTGCTTCAATACAAAAATAATCAACTGAAGATTCTCTCTCAGCTACTCACGAAAGCTTCCAAGCGTCTGACCTCAGGTCGCATTCATCAATTACGAGTCACCATCCGCCGATTGTCAGTTGTCCTTACTAACCGCAAGCTTCAAAAATTGTCCAAGGTGCTGGGGAAAGATCGTGACCTAGATGTTGCTATCGAGAATGCGAAAATCTATCACATGGGCACCAGAAAGCTAAACCAGGCAATGCTTAAAGCGCGAAGGGATTCACAGAAAGCTGTGAAAAGATTTGCTATCAAGGGGCCTGAGAGAAGTTCTCGCTCAAAATTAGTTGTGATTTATAAAAGAATGATGAGAAAGAATCTGGTTGAGTTTGAAAAATATCAATCAATTGATTTGGGTCACAAAAAGCTTCACAAGTTGCGCATCCTTATGAAAGAGATCCGCTATGGACTTGAAGCAATTGGTAAACCCGACCCCAAACTAAAAAAGATGCAGGATCTTTTGGGGCACATTCATGATCTTGAAGTGCTCGTGCAATTGAAGTCTAGAAAAAAAAATATTCAAAAAGATAAAGAAGCAACGGTAGAGGAAGTGAAGAGCATCTATCAGGGAGTGGATCAATTGATAAGAAAATCCCTGTCTGAGATTTAGCAATCTGCGTATTCATTATTTCGAATGGAGCATTCAAGGGTGACAGATTTCTTCTCGCCTGAAGCCTCATCAGGATAGATCAGAGTGCCTGAAGTATTGCCGGTAGAGTTGGCAAAGATGAGTTTATATCCACCATGAAAGCTGTAAATATCTTCAGTGGCAGTAAAACTTCTCTTGCCTCGGTAGTGGCCTCGAAGACCAGAAGTAAAAGTAATGGCGGCACGACTGATTTTGCGGCACCCATCATAATTTGAATAGTAGGTATAACTAATACTGCTTCCGTCCAAAAGGGCACCAGAACACGAGCCCTCAATATCCAAAGGAATCCCGGCACGAGTGGATTGGCAAATCAAAAGTGTTAGGGCGGCCACAACAAGAGCTTTCACACTCAGTCCTTTTTGAAACATTATCTAGGACTTAACTATATTTCAACTTAACAAATTGCAAAGCTTATTTGAAAATCATCCTAAAACTACTCACTAGGTTATTTAAATGAAAAAAATTGTTATTCATAAAGCAGGCGACTACAAACAACTTAAAATTGAGGAGTTTAGCGATCTTAAAGCAAAAGACGCTGAAGTTGTGGTGAGTGTGAAGGCCGCTGGAATCAATTACGCTGATATCATTATTCGCTGGGGTCTATATGAGTCCGCCAAGAAGTTTGTCGGCTGGCCCATAACTCCAGGTTTTGAGTACTCTGGGATTGTGAAAAGTGTTGGCCCCCAAGTGAAGAACTATCACGTGGGCGATAAGGTCTTTGGAGTTTCTCTTTTTAATGCCTATGCCTCTGAGGTTTGTGTTCCTGAGCACCAATTGAATTTCATTCCTGATTCTATGACCTTTGAAGAAGCAGCAGGCTTTCCAGCGGTTTTTATGACCGCCTATCACGCTCTTTTGCAGATAGTGGTAGTGAGGTCCGGAATGACGGCGCTGATTCATTCAGCTGCCGGAGGAGTGGGAAGCTCACTGGTCCAATTGTGTAAGATCAAGGGCATTAAAACCATTGGGGTGGTGGGATCTTCGCATAAGGTGCAAAGCTTAAAAGATTTGGGGTGCGATTATATTATTGATAAGTCTCGTGAAGATTTGTGGAAGAAAGTTGAAGAGTACGCTCCACTTGGAGTGGATCTGGCCTTTGATGCCAATGGGGTTGAGACCATGCAGGGAAGTTATGACCATTTAGCAGCTTCAGGCAAACTGATTGCTTATGGGGCGCACTCGATGTTTCCTAAGACCGGAGGCAAAGTCAATTGGCCAAAGCTTGTGATCGATTTTTTGAAAACGCCGCGCTTTAATCCTTTGAACATGACTTCGCAAAACAAAAGTCTTGTGACATTCAATCTGTCATTTCTCTTTGATCGACGTGATCTCTTAGATGAGGCGATGCTGGATTTAATTCTGTGGTACAAAGAAGGAAAAATTAAGGCCCCTGTGACAAAAAGCTATCCGCTTGATAAAGTCGGGGAAGCGCACAGAGACCTTGAATCAGGTAAGACGATCGGAAAATTAGTTTTGGTGCCTTAAAGCATCGTACAACGAACTTCCATTATGAACTCTCTGTTCCAGAGGCTAAGTTCAACATAAGAAGACGCATTACTTAATTGGGCCGTGGCATAGCTGCGAGATTCGCCGAGAATATTAAGTGCTTGAAGCTCAACAGTATTTTCTCCCGACTGCGTAAGTATGAACTCAAAGCCTTCGGCTTCACCGAAAGAAACACCACGAGCACCATTTGCGAGTTTCACTTCCGTCTCAAGAACTTTATCTGCATTATACTTGGCCGTGCATTTAAGGTTAAAGTCCTTCGCAAAGGCCTGTGTGCTAAGAAGTGTACCTAACGCGAGAATTAATTTGAGAGAGTTCATTAAGATGTCCTTTTCTTTTTATCCTAGCATGCTGCTATTTAGGAAAGAAAGGATTTTAATTTCCTCCGAGGATTCCACCTTTTCTAGGCTTATTAAACGTAGCGGTATCAGTATTGACACTACCTTTGCCTTTATAAGCTGAGCCTTTGTAGGAATCGGCTTCACTGCCATTTTTAGTGAGAAGCTTTCTTTTAAAGGATGTTTTAAAGTTTTTAAAAAATTGGGAAAATTTAGTGCTCATATATTGCTCCTTGTTCAGAGCTTATGGGAACACATAAATGGGCCTAATGAGAGTGAAATTAATCCAAAGATTTCTGGCTACAAGAAATACTTTTTCATGATTTTTAATTGAAGCTTTCTTCTTTCTAAAGACAGTCGAGTATTTAGGGAATCAAGAGATAAATTGAGTCTTTGCGCCAGCGGCGTCTCTTTGGCCTCATTGAGTAAACTTACTTCAAGCGAAGCCCATTTTTCCGTAAGACAACTATCTCGCTTGGTTTTAAATCTTAATCGATTGAGTTGGCTATCGACGGGAAAATCCTTTAAGCAACTCTTGGCCAATTCTTCGCCCTGAGCTTCGAGTTTAATCATTAATTCATTCGATAGACTCAGTTCCACTGTCGCTCCTTGGCCTTTGAGCCACACTTGATAGATAGGGGAGGATTCTATCTGAGAGCAGATGAATTTGAGCGAAGGGAGATAAATATTTGGCGTCTGAAAATAGCGCTGAGCGGAAGTCATGAAGGAGAGGCCTTGTTTTTGGCAATCAGAGGAAAATCGCTCAATCGTTGAAGAGGCTGCCCAGTCAAAATTAGATTCAAGTTTGTCTTTAAAAGTGGCGATTTCAAAAGTTGCGATGTTCTGCATTTCTTCATTTATGGAAGAGCAGGTTTGAACTATCTGAGGGCGAATGAGTTCCAGAGCACTGTGAAACTTGAATGAAACTTTAAGCAGTGTTTGAGATTTTTCTAGGCAGCTCTGTTTATCTACCCAAGAAGCTTCACTTAAAAGGGCAAGGCGAATGGATTTTACTTCTTTATCAAGGAGACTAGCGATTTGATTTTTTTCAGCTTCCTTGGCCTGGGAGTAAAGGATTTCAAGGTTGAAGCGGACACTACTTTGAGAGTCTTGGCTGGATATTTGGTCCGTCTTCTCAGCGAGACAGTTTTTGATTTCCCCACTGCTATCGCATTGATCCCAAATATCTTGCGAGATTTGCTTGGTATTTTCCACTTCCTTTGAGGTGGACAGGTCTTCCATTTCTGGAATACCAAAATTACATTTGGCCTTTAAGTAGACATCAAATTCTTGATCGCTGGGAAATTTAAACAGAATAGGACTCACGTCCTCAGCTGTCCAAAAATCGATCTTCGGGCGTCGGCACCTTTGTCCTGTAGTTCCATTAATGATCAGGACATCGGCGGAATTTTTTATGCCAAATTCCATGTCAATTTTCGCCGATTCAAATTGCCCTTGTTGAGGCATCTGACCGCGGGCATTGGCGCGAAGAAGAATGCCTTTACCATGATATTTAAAATCTGCATAAGTTCTGGTGAATCTATCCGGACTTATGTCAACCGGGCCCTCTTCAAAGACCCCATCAATAATTTCTCCGGTTTCACTAAAGAAGATCTGCTCTCCTGTGGGAAGAGTCACTGTGACTTGTTTCTTATTCAATTCTGCAAACGGTAAATACTTTCTTGGGAAAAACATAAAGTGACTGTGCATCGTATGAGAGACTGTTCCGTTGGGTGCATCTGAGATCATGAGTGAAATATTTTGTCTGGCCTGCTCATCAAAAGAAAATTCAAAGCCTCGACCAGCTTCATTAGCGGAGACGATATGGTTTTTGCCTCTGTTCTCAACACTGAAGCCCTCAAACTGCCCTTCAGGCAATAGATCCTGGCGCAGATACTCAAGACCACTAACCCAGGCCATGGAGTTACTGACAGTTTTCAGAGGAATCATTTTGTCTGTCAGAGGTTTGAGTGTTGTTTTTATTTCGAGAATCGGACTGACTTGATCTTTCCACATCACAAAGAGTTTGATGTTTGGGCTTTTTACTTTGGGTTTGATTTGAACTAAGAATGACCCATTACTTCCGGAAAACTTACTTATTTGCGTTGAGACATCAGTCACGACTTTTAAATCCTCAGCTTTTACTTCAGAGTTTTTTGTTTCCACCTTGAGCGTGACTGAATTAGCACCATTGGCAAAAATAACATCCTGGGAGAGTTTGAGCGTAAAATCAAAAGCGGATTGATTTTTAAGACTGGCAATATTGCGGTGATTGCTAAGTGGGCCCTGAAAGCTGGAGCAACCATAGAGGACTAAACCAAGTAAAAGGAATTTTCGCATAGGGAACTTATCGGTAAAAGGGGGATGTTCTTGAGTGAAATGATATACTTTTTAGACCTGTAACTGTCTGAATAATGGCCTAAAATGTAAGATAAGGTCGGAAGCAATGATTTGCCGGACTGTTTCAGATCGGTTTAGCATTTTACTTATGAAATGGATCTTACTTACACTTATTTTTACTCAATTTGCTTTCGCTGGAAGTTACCAACAAACTTCTAAAGACCATTGCCCTGCAATTGATCTGAGAGATCAACACCTGAAGGAAATTAGGAATCAAAAAAAGGTTTCTTGGTGCTACGCCTTTACGGCAGCAGACATGCTGACTTACACCTTTGACTTGCCTGAAAAAGCCTCTGCCGCGGACGTTGCGATTAATTACAATGATAGTAGTCTCGGGCAATTCACCCGTTGGCTGATCCGGACTTTCGGCCGAAATGCGACTCAAGGTGAACAAGAAAATTTCATGATGCCGCATCAGACGGGCTTTAATAAAGTCGCGCTTGATAGGGCCATGCGAGACGGCTATTGCCCTGAGCGAGTTTTTCCTTCTGAGGCCTGGACTAAAATGAGTCGAGAAGGCAGTAATTGGCTTGAATCGAAAGCAGATTTAAGAACTTCGATGCTTGAAATTTTTACTCTGATTAAAGAGCAGCAAAACCTGAATGCTGCTAATCTTCCTTTTTATTTTCATTTTAAGAATGTGGAATCCCCAGAGGCTTTTTTAAACCTGATTAAGGCATCCAATTCAAGCAATTTTTATTCCAATCTGCGCAAGGTCGTGTGCCAAAACGACCGAATAAAATTTGCTGATCGTCTAGAGACAGTCATGTATTTAAAAGACGCTCTAACTTTCTCTGTTATGAATAAACAACTGAATCATTCGCGCATTATTGGAATTGATTATGATTCGCGTTTGCTGGAAGATAGTCAGAACAGCTCGGTAAGTTTGTCCAGGCTTCATACTTCGTCGATTGTGGCGAGGCGCTGGAATGAAACCCAGCATGAGTGTCAGTACCTGGTGCGTGATAGCTATGCTAAGCAGTGCCGAAAATATGACGTGAGCTATGAGTGCGAAGGTGGGCAGGTTTGGATCGACGAATCAAAAATTTACTCTAACCTTTTATCATTTGTTTATATAATCAAAAAATGAAAATACGACCACCCGAGAGTATAGCTCTTAAAGACATTTTACCCAAAACACCGGTCCTGCTCATGGGCTCGGGGCCTGTGCCTGTTCCGCCTGCAGTGGCGGTGGCGAACTCCATGGTGATAAGTCACTTAGGTGAAACAATGAAAAAAATTGTTTCCCGCATTCAGCTTATGGGCCAATACGTTTTTCAGACCAATACAACGAAGATTTTTGGAATTGCAGGACCTTCCTCGGCAGCGATGGAAATGGCCGTGACCTCTTTATTATGGCCGGGTCGAAAAGTTTTAGTTCTCAATATGGGAACCTTTAGCGCTCGTTTTACTGAACTTGCTAAAGGCGTAGGAGCTGAGGTGACGGAGTTATTTCCCGATGGCCTTTCTCCTTTTCGCGCTCATGACGTAAAGCTAGCTCTTGAGTCAAAGCAATTTGATGTTCTGACTTTGGTTCAAGGGGAAACTTCTTGCGGCGTAAAAAATATCGAACTTGAAGCCATTGTGAAATTGGCGAAAAGTTATGGTGTGCGCACGATTGTGGATGCGGTTTGTACTTTAACTACGATGACTTGTCCCATGGATGAGTGGGGAATTGATATTGCTTTGGTAGGTGGACAAAAGGGAATTTCAGCTATTCCGGGAGTTTCACTGATTGCTTTTTCTGAAGAGACTTTTGAATTTATTTCTCAAAGACAAGAGAGAATGCCTCATTGGTGCCTGGATCCACGTCGCGCTTACCGCTTCTGGGGACTGGGAGAGTATCACTATACAGCACCTGTTCCAGGAATTTTGGCCTTGCATGAGGCACTCAGACTTATTTGCGAAGAAACTCTTGAAAAAAGAATTGAGAGACACCTTCGCTCATCAACACTTCTTCAGCACAGTCTAGAAGTCATGGGTCTAGAAATGTATACCCCAGCTGAGTTTCGACTGAACTCAGTTGTGGCGATCAAAAATCCCCATAAAGTCATTACTAAAGACCTAATCAGTTACATGATCAATCACCACCAGGTGGAAATTTCTGGGGCCTTTGGGCTGGATATTATTCGTATTGGCCAGATGGGTGAGCAGTGCCGTTTAGAGAACGTTAAAAAAGTTGTTAGTGCCGTGGGTGCGGGCTATGAGCATTTTGGGGTCAAGCTTGATGTTCAGTCGGCGATGAGTGATCTAGACAAGTCGCGTGAATCAGCAATTGCTTTGGATCTCGCTTACGGGATGACGCTTTAGTCTTTATTCTTCTTCATCTTCATCATTATCTTTTTCAGTGAATGAGAGATTTCTTATCTTGGGTTTTTGCATGTTTTTCGTCTGAGTCATTGTTCGACTTCCGGTGGAACCACTCACAAAGGGCATCGAACTTTTCGCTCGTTTAGGTTCAGGCAGAGGTGCTGGCTCTTCAATGACAGACAGATCATTTACGGGAATATTCGCGCGCTCACCACTGGCCAAAAAACAGGCCGCATTCTGGCGACCCGATCCATCCAGACTAATATTGGTGATACGGACAGTTTCGCCTTTGTAGCGACCATTGATGACTGTTGCCTTGATAACTTTACTCATATTGAACTATTGCCCTGCTAAAGCTAATGTTACGGGATGAATAACAATCATGACTCATTTTCTCGCGCTTGGGCACTCCTTTTCGGGGCCTGGTTAGTTGCCTGTATCTCTTCTTTAGGTAGTCTTTTTTTTAGCGAGGTCATGAACTATCCTCCTTGCGTCTTATGTTGGTATCAGCGCATTTGCATGTACCCCTTAGTTTTGATTCTGATCGTGGGGCTTTTCCCTTTGAAAAAAGAAGTCGTCAAATTTTCTCTGCCTCTGGTGTTAGTTGGCTGGAGTATTTCGCTTTATCACAATCTTCTCTATTATAAGATTTTACCCAAGAGTGCTGCCCCCTGTGTTCAGGGAGTGTCTTGCACCACCGTTTAT
>CANFNN010000095.1 GCA_947448095.1 Bacteriovoracaceae bacterium
AAAAAGAATTAAAGCAAATGGGTTTTACTGGAAAACTAGAATGGAAGCCCATAGAAGATGAAAACTCCAATCTCTCTACAGCGAGCTCCAAGGCCTTGAAGCTAAGTGGGAAACTCTAAATCAAAAAAAACCGAGATCAGGAATAAGCCGGATTTTGTATTAAACTATCATTCCTCTAGGCCTTGAGTTACCTCAAGGCTCCAGCGTCCTACCCGTGAGCTCCTCGAGCAGACTCAACGCTCACCTACATGGACTTGCACCTCGTAGAGTTTACCTGGTTTCACTACGCACCCAAGTTTCCCTAGGCCATACATACTTTCTGTTGCACTTGTCCTCGCCTCACGACGGACGGGCATTACCCGCTACGATGCTCTATGGTGTCCGGACTTTCCTCCCGCATTGCTGCCGGCGATAGTCCCCTGATCTCGGTTTAGGCGCCATCATACAAAATGAGGCTTAAGTGGGCAAGCAGGCTAACGGGTTAATATAAGGCAATCTGCGAAAACAGATTCAAGCTTCAATGCAAAGTTACCGATGAATTGGGTCAACAGGAGTCCTCATGAAAAATTTCAGCTTTTTATTTCTCGTCGTTGCTTTGGCCTTAGGTGTGGTGGCGTGTGGAAATAAAAACTCAAGCTCTGGCTCAAGCTCATCTTTTTCCTCTGATCCCTATAAGGTCTCAACGGTGAATGGTTACCTAGATGTCAATCAACCGGTGGTTCAGGTGGGAAATATCACTTATCAAGTGTCGCAGAATTCTTATAGCATTATGAATCAGGCTTTCAGTCTGGCGCAGCAACAAGGGATTCAGCCTACAATGGTGAATGGATCACAAAAGTTTAAAGCGAAAATTACCGGTTCATTGGCGACTCAAACAGGGTATCAACAATACCCTCAGCAGCAACAGGGTATGGGAAATACACTCAACATCACTCAGGCCGTGATTTACCGCTAACTTCTAAGTTCTAACTTCCGTAGGGAAGAAAGATCCTCGAGCACTGCGGACAAACTTTCAACATTTGCTGCATATCAATCTCGGACTCATCGGTCCGAGAAATTTTATAACGACAAAAAAAACAACTTCCATTATCTATCCGGGTAAATGATCCCACCGCGAGATTTTTCTTAAGCGTTCTCTCAAGCGTTTCTCTGAATCCAGAAGGTAATTCCTCGAGGATCAGCTTCATTCTCAGGTCTGCTTGGGAAACTCCCTTTTGGTTTTCCTGAATTTCCTCATTCACTTCGGTTTCAATTTCTTGATAAGTCTTTTCAAGACCTGCGAGGAAAGTTTTTTTGTCTTCCAGCTCTAGGTGGATAGCTTCGGTTCTTTCAAGTAGGGCAAAGAGCGAGTCTTCAAGATTAGTGGCTTCTTTTTGAAAACTCGCAATTTTCGCTTCATCCCCACCAACCGCTTTAAGGCGCGAGGCCTGCTCTTCACAGGTATTCATCTTTTTTTCAGCTTCAAAGTAGTTTTGTTGCACCGAAAGAAGCTCAGATTTGAGCCCGTTTGCCTCGTCGAGCTGCTCCTGACGCCTAATGTTTAGCTTGGTTAAGCGCTGCTCTTGCTCTTGAATGACCTTTAAATGGTTGATTCTCATCTTACCTAGTGAATCAAACTCTTTTAATTTAAAAAACCACTCAGCACTCACTTTAACTTCCTTACGTTTCTCGCGATAATGATCAGAATGAAATCTAATTTAACTTATCTCAAAAAGCCCGATTTATTTAAAGTGCTCAATCAGCATCAGGACAGCTTTTTTGCTGTGATTGATGAAGCTGTCCGTGAGCATTTGCCAGACTGGGTGAAAAACTCAAAAAAGGTCTTTTGGCTGAAAAATCCCGAGGCGAGTAAGAATCTGGCGACTTTCGGAGAAGTCATCGGTTTTTTTCTGGATCAGGGGATTTCAAGGTCCTCCATGCTCTTCGCCATCGGGGGCGGGGCCACGACAGATCTCGCAGGATTTGTGGCAGCAAGTATTCTCAGAGGGATTTCTTGGACCTCAGTGCCAACGACCTTACTCGCAGTAGTGGATGGGTCGATTGGAGGAAAGGTTGCCGTGAATATGCCGCAAGGGAAAAATCTTGTGGGAGCCTTTCACGCGCCTGAGAAGGTTTGTATTTGTTATGATTTTTTATCAAGCCTTTCCAAAGTCGAGTGGGACTCAGGAAAAGGTGAAGTCCTAAAATATGGTTTTTTATCAACAAAAATTTCAGAGATGATCCTTAAGCGGGAGAGTCTTGAGCTTATTGCCCATGAGTGCTGTGAGTTTAAACAGAAGATCGTGGAGAAAGATTTTAAAGAAGAAGGGGAGCGCATCTTTTTGAATCTTGGCCATACCCTGGGGCACGCTTTTGAATCAAACCTCAAGATTCCGCATGGGGTTGCTGTGGCCATGGGGATTAAGTATTTACTGAAAGTTTTTTCTCAAAGTGAGCTCTTAGTTGAGTGGGAAAAGCTCGCAGACAGTCTTGGAATCTCTTTAGAGGAAACAAATCTTTCTCACTACCCAGAGTTTTCTGTGGATAAGTTTAAAAGTTACATGCTTCAGGATAAGAAAAAAAATCAAACTTCTATCCGCTTAGTTCTCCTGAATAAAGTCGGCTCTTGTTATGTTCAAGAAATAAAATTTCAAGATTTTTTGAAAAAAATTGAGGCAAATGAAGACTTTAAAAGTTAGTCCGGGGCTTCTTCCTTCGGTCATTCATATTCCGCCCTCAAAATCTTATGCGAATAGGGCCCTCATTCTTGCTTCACTCAGCTCGCAGAATATTTTGATTAAAAATATGCCTAAGGCAAGTGACGTGACTTTTCTTTTGAGTGCCCTCAAAAAAATCGGACTCGAGATCAAAGAAGATAAAGGCACCGTGAGAATACAAAATAGCTTTCCCCAATGTGAAACTCCAAACGGATCAGTAATAGAAATAGGGGAGGGGGGAACCACTGCCCGATTTTTGGCCTCAATGCTTATTTTGGGATCTCAACCCTACACTTTAATTCTGGGTGAGCGCCTTAAAGACAGGCCTTGGAAGGAATTCATTTTGCTCGCTCATAAATTGGGTGCCCAAGCTGAACTCCAGGGAAATCGACTCACCCTTCAGGGTCCAATCAAGTTTGTTGAGAGTGTTGAGATTGATTGTTCTGAAACAACGCAATTTGCTTCTGGCTTTCAATTGGCTTTCGCCTTCACTCAGACCAAAGTCACTCCCATGAATCTTGAATCATCCGAGAGCTATTGGGAGATGACTAAGACTATGATCGATGAGCTGAAACTTAAAGATGAGTTTTTTGTTCCGATGGACTGGAGTAGTGCCAGTTATGCACTAGCCTTTGGTGCCTTAAGACAAAATATTTTTTTTCCAGGACTGAAATATGATCCCTTTCAGGCCGATGCAAAATTTTTCTCAATCTTAAATCAGCTGGGTGCTGTTCAAGAAACACCGGAAGGAATTCGGGTTAAACCGAGTCTCACTCAAAAAGATTTTTTACTAGACGTCAGTGATTGCCTTGATTTGGTTCCTGCTCTGGCTTTTTTATTGGCCCATATTGATGGAACCCACAAGCTTTCGGGAATAAAAAATCTCGTTCATAAAGAAAGTAATCGCCTGGAAGAAGTGATGAAGCTTCTGGAGGAATTCGGATTCAAGTCTTCAAGTGATGGTTTAGTCCTTCATGTAGAAGGCTCACATACACTTCGAGGAGTTTCAGCTGATTTGCAGCTTCCGGATGATCACCGGATGGTAATGACTGGGGCGATGTTTTTACGGTATCACCAGGGTGGATCAGTCACTCCAAAATCTGCGGTGGATAAGTCTTATCCTGATTTTTTTAAGTTGTTTGGAGCCTAGTTTCTAAACTGTCAAAACTTTCGACATTATTTCCTATGTAACTGGTTAATACTTCAAACCTTGAATTGGCAGCGACTTTGCTCATAGATTCCTCAATAACGGGGGAAATCTATGAAAAGCTTATCAACACTATTGTTGGCGTCCACCATGGCGGTCTCAACTCTGGCCATGGCAAAAGCACCTCTAGCACTGTTAGGGCCAATTCCTCACGAAAGAACCAATACTCCTAAGATGGACAATGCTCACGTGGGAAGATACCTCTATGTGGGAGTAGCACCCAAATTTAATTCAGATGAAATTGAACTGACTGTTTCTAAAATGAGCTTAACTGTCAGGGCCACAGGCCAAATCACTCAGGCCAAGATGGATGGATATGCTTCACAGCTCTATAAGCGCTGGGAGCAAATTGATACGACCATGCAGGATCCATCGTTTGTCCTTCATCCGCTGGTAAAAATCCAAAGTTTAGCCACGAGAGATACCAGCATTGCATGGGCGAAAATTGCAGCTCAGTATTCTCCTCATGTCTTAGAAAATAGAGGCGTTGAAGTTTATAATGCCAAAAGAAATGCTCGCTCACTAGAAGCAGCTGGAACAGAAGACGAATACCGCAGGTCTATTAGTACCGCGATTCTCAGATACTATTTCAACAACAACTCTCTGACCCCTGATGCGGTCAAGGCCGATAATAAGCTAAGAGATAATCTTATTTCTGCGACTAATTCACGTGCTCTGTTTCAAAAGCATTATAGCTCAGTCTTTACGCCTTCAAGTGCCAAGCCCGGATATATTGGGCATTTGACTCTGGTTTATCCAGTAGCCGCAACTGTGGCCGGTCCTTTTGATCAACCAGCAGAGGACTCGCGTACACTGATGGCCTATGGAACAATTGAATCAAGATGGTGGTCAGATAAATGGGATGATGAATTTGGAGGACTTCCTTTCATCATGATCAATAGTTCTGGTGTCGCTTTTCACGGACCAATCACAAATTTTGCGCCACTAGATGTTTGGTATCTTCGTCGTGGTTATGTTTCCCATGGCTGTCACCGTATGGACTCATCAGATCTAATCGAGTTACGTAATATTCTTCCTCGCACTGAACTCGGGAAAGTAAGACTTACGATTTTAAACAATTTTGACGTGACTGACTGGAATAATGACGGAAAAAATGAAGTGGTAGACGTTAAGTATTATAATATTCCTTCAGCAGTTGAGATTCCAAAAGGAAAAACTATTGATGAAGCCATCAAACCATTTTTAATTGAAAACCAAATGAAGTCTTATTACCAGTCTCACCCTTATGCGAAAGATTTTTACAATGCTGCCACAGATACAATAACAGGAACTCCTAAGTACAAGATTGCTGGAGGAGAGTTACTAAAAGATGGAATCCATGGATCTTTGCCATTAAAGAGATTTGAATATCAACCCAACCGAGTTTTGCAATATAAAGAATTGGGAACTCAGATGTACCCTTATGATGATAATCAGGGCAAATATCCTCCAACGTACTTCTTAAAAAACTAAGGACAATTAATTTACGGCTTTCCTAGGAAAGCCTTGAATTATTAGGATCATCCATGAAGCGCATTTTGACATTTTTGGCTTTTATTTCCCTTTCCGCACTGGCGCAAGACCCGTCAGCCTTGGTCAGTGATTTCAAAACCATGCTGCCAAAAAATGGCATCTCACCCATCTCGGATCAAGCTTTTTGTTATAATCAAAAAGGAGTCGTGGGTGGCTATCAAGTGGATAAACTTCAAAGAATAGCTTCTGTGACAAAATTACTTTCAACCTTTGCGGCTTCCGAGAATTTAGATTTAAATAAACGTTTTGAAACAAAGATTTTTATCAGTGGTGATAGGATGCATATTGCGGGATCACGCGATCCTTATTTTGAAGAAGAAAAAATCTTGTTACTTATGATGGCCTTAAATGATTTAGGTTACAAATCTTTCAAAACAGTGACTTTTGATAAGAATTTTCTTTTTACTGACGTAGCCCTTCAGAGTTATCAGGAAATTACTCCTGAGCACACCAGGCTAAGACTCGTTTCCTATTTTAATCCTAAAAATATCAAATTCATCCGCTCTAAATGGCTCACGGCTTTTGAGTTTGCCAAAGAAGAGAATGTTGAACTTGATAAATCGATAACACCACTCTTGAGTGCTGCAACGGTTACTGTATCAGATCGCAATCCCATGGAGGGACTCTCGCCCACAATTTATGTTCATAAATCAAAACCCTTTCATGCTCTTTTAAAGGCCATGAACGTCATGAGTAAAAACCTTGTGGCCCAGAATGTTTTTCTAGAGGCCACAAGAATCAAAAAATTTGAAACCTTAATGAGTGAAAAGGGAATTGATCAAAAATCTTACAAAATTTATACCGGTTCTGGCCTTCCGATTAAAACGGCTAACTCCAGGGTAGATAACCTTGCTTCATGTCGTATGGTCATTAAAGTCGTTGAGCTGTTAGATGAGAGTATTAAAAAACATAACTTAGTCTTAAGTGATATTGTCGCTGTTAATAGTGGCCTTGATTTGGGATCTTTTCGTCATAGATTTGAAGAATATCCAGAAACTCGTGGTGCCGTGGTTTCTAAAACCGGGACACTCATGAATGCTTCGACCTTGGCAGGGATACTCTTGATTGATGGCCCTGTGCCTTTTGCCATTCTCAATCAAACCACTGATGTCACGAACGCCAAAAAATTCCAAGATAGCTTTGTGGCGAGACTATTTTATCACTTGGGTGAGCCCACCCCACTGGATTATTCGAAAATTTCAATTTTTCCATGGGATGGTTCTTCATCAATCCTAGAACTTAGCAACTAGTGCAGTCGTAAAGAGCGTATCTGTTTTATACTTAATGCCGGGAGCAGGTGAATTATCATTTCTCATTAGCACGCCTGATTTGAGCGAGAAGATACTGCTAAGAACTGCAGATAAAGAAAGTTCCGTATTTAGCTGCCAGTCTTTGTTTTGCGTAATGTTGGGAAGATATTCAAGCCAGTATTTCGTCGAAAAACTAGCATTCCATTGGTGTTGCCATTCTGTGTAGACACGGCCGTAATGACTAAAAGCAAACGTATCGTTAAGACGCTCTTCATGCATATAGCGGTAACCTAGCTCTGAGAATAACTTCGTTTTTTCTGATTCAATAAAGCGGTACTTGCCACCAAAATCTGAAATCAATCTTTTATCAATCCCAGCAAACTTATCTTTCTCTAAAGCTTCACCAGCAAATAGGCCAAAATGATTCGAAAATTGTTTTTCATAACGAAGCCCACCCATGAAATAGCGGGCCGTTTCCACACCATTGGCACGTGCATTGAGATATCTGGATTTAAAGCCAACAACATTGGATTCCCATTTGTAGTCATTGATTTGTTTCGCCGCGAAAGTCTGAGTTTGGGTATTTCCATTGGCAGCGGCTATGCCTAGCTCTGATTCATTGGTCAGCTGTGCTTGGGCCAAAGCACTAAAGGCCAATAACATGACTGCTAAAAGGTGTTTCATTTTTCTCCCTCGGTTTGTTTGATTTAACTTTTATGAATTGGACTCTTTTTGTCAATTAATTATCTTTCGCTTTGCCGGAGGTGAGTTGTCTTTGTCTTATTTAAAAGCCAAAATCTTAAGTGACAGCCCTATTATAAAAGGTTTTTTATGATTCTTTGGATACTTTCATTCACGCTCATCATCTCGGCTTCATTCGCCGAAGTTGGAAAAATCTCAAAGATGCTGGGCAATGATGGTGCCTATGTAATGAGAGGCAGTGAAAAAATTTCTTTGGTTCAGGATTCGATGATTGAGCAGGGTGATGAAATTTTTTCCCAAGACTGCGTGATTCAGCTTTATCTTTATCCTACGACACAAATCAATCTTTCAAAAAATACTCACATTAAGATTACCGAAAGTTTAATTGTAGGTGAGGGAAACAAAGAAAAAAGTACTTCCGTTATTGGTTTTATCACCGGCCTGATTCGTCTGCAGGTAACTAAAGATGAAAATCTAGAAATTGACCAAAAAGTGGTAGCTGATGGAGTCATCTTTGGAGTGCGCGGAACTGAATTTGAAGTTTCAAACGAAAATGATGACTTTGACCTTGATGTCCTCGAGGGAGAGGTAGAAGTTTCTTCTCCTTACGTTCAAACTTTTGTGCCCGAAATGGTAAAGGCCAATGAAGGATTTCGATTTAATAAAAAGGCCCGCAATTTTCAGCGTAGAAAATTTCGAATGAAATTTGCTAATCATCCGGGATTTTCACGGCGTGAAGATATTCGAAAGATGTGGCAACAGAAACGAGCCGCGCAAAGACTGAAAAGGCACCAGAGAGTGAATAGTGGTCATAATCGAAAAAGAGCTAGAAAGTAGTCAGATTGTTGAAATAATGGGCATTCCTTGGCCAGAAACGACATCTCTAGATCTGTTTTTAAGTATTTAGAGATTCACTTTTTGGCAGCTAATTTGCTCTCTTTTCTCTCAAAGGCATTGTATGAAACGCATAATCTTTGTTCTCACATTACTGATTAGTATGAGCTCTCAAGCGGCTCCTAGGTGTCATGTGAATAGTTATTTAAAGTCAGCCGAAGGCAAAGAGAAATTATCTAGCCTGGTTGAGCGCTCTAAGGGTTTGATCTTATCCAAGCTTGAGGAACTAGCGATTGAAGAAAATCAAGTTGAGATTAAGGCCATTTACCCCAAAAGTGCCAAAGATCTTCTCTCAACTCTTGTGATTAAAATTAAGGCCAAGAATCTTGAGGCCGAAGGATCAAGCTTTACCCTGACTAAAGTCATTCGCGAAGAAGATTGTGGCCTTGAAATTTCTCTCTCGGGTGGGAACTTACTGAATAAAGAAAGTGGCAAAAACTTCGGTAGTCTTGGAAGAGTAAAAGAATTTGTGCGTCTTAACTAGTTACTTTCAAATCTTTTTAATGTTTTAATCATTCATGGAACAAATCCTTCATCTTGATGTGCCTCTCGTTAGCCTTGCCATTCGGGCAGTGGCGGTCTATCTGAGTATTCTCATTCTTCTCAGAATTTCTGGAAAAAGACAGATGGGACAAATGAATGCCACGGAATTTGTGGCGATTCTTTTAATTAGTAATGCGGTTCAAAATTCTATGAATGGCGGGGATAATTCCTTAACTGGAGGGTTATTTCTGGCTTCTGTTTTAATCGCCACAAGCACTCTCATCTCTTATTTGACTTATAAAAGCCGCATCGCCAGTTCCATCTTTGAAGGCTCTCCCACAATTCTTATTCATAAAGGCAATATCATTCATAAGAACGTTGAAAAAGAATTGCTTAGTGATGGAGAGTTGAAGACTCTACTCAGAAAACAAGGCTTTCATAAAATCTCTGAGATCCAAGTGGCTATTTTGGAAGCCGACGGTACGTTGAGTATCACGGGAAAAAATCCTTTGAGTCATG
>CANFNN010000096.1 GCA_947448095.1 Bacteriovoracaceae bacterium
GCCATAGCGGTTTCCGTATTTCTTATGCCTCCACTGGCCTTAACACCCATATTAGGGCCAACAATCGAGCGCATGAGTTTAATATCCTCAATGGTAGCTCCGGCAGTAGAGAATCCAGTCGACGTTTTGACAAAATCAACTCCCGCCTTCACTGCGAGTTCACAAGATTTTTTCTTTTCTTCCTCGGTCAAAAGACAAGTCTCTAATATGACCTTCAAGATTGCGCCCTGCTGGTGACAAACTTGGGCGAGTGAAGACATGTCGTCGAGCACATACTGCCAGTTGCCTGATTTGACGGCAGAGATGTTGAGGACCATATCTACTTCTTTGGCCCCTTCTGCAATTGCCTTCATGGCTTCGAATCTTTTTGTTTCCATTGTCGAGGCTCCCAAAGGAAATCCAACCACAGTACAAACTTTTACGTTAGAGCCCTTTAAAAGTTCTACGCAGGTTTTTACGTAATAAGAATTGATACAAACCGAAAAGAAATTATGCTCGCGAGCTTCTTGGCAAAGCTTTTCAATTTGAGTCAGGCTTGCTTCGGGCTTTAAAAGTGTGTGATCAATGTATTGATTAAGTTTCATATTAAGCCTTTGGGATTTCAGTTAGAGTGAGTATTTTTTTATTTTTATGATGATTTAAGAAGGCCTGGCAATCTGGTCGATTCTCAAGACTGATAATGCCTCGTATGCTTGCCCAGTCTAAAAAACAATAAAGAGAGATGCTATGAAAATCCCAATTCTCAAGACCTTGACCACTCATAAAAGATTTTAGGTAATCAAGAACTGAATCGATGCGCTCTTTTTGACGTTGAACGTACATAAATGGCTCAATAATATTGATGCCCGATCTTTTCATGAGAAATAATGCCACTCCTGCATTCATGGCACCATCAATTGCTGTAAGTTGGTTTTCATCCTGCCAGTCCATATTTTGAAAGCGGTGAAGTGAATTGAGGTAGCTAAAAATCTGGCGCGAGTCCCAAATCGTATTCTCTCCATCTACTAAGACTGGAATTTGATTGACGGGATTAAGCTTATTTAAATCGACGGAATCTTGTCCCTCATAGATATTCATCTCTTTCAATTCGTAGGGAATCTGCTCAAGCAGAACACGAATTCTGCGCACGAAAGGTGAAGTCTTAGATCCATAGAGTATGTAGGCCATAATTCCCTTAGAGGTTTGAAGATTTTACTAAAGTGTCTATATTTTAGTCAAAATGAATAACTATAGCTATTTTTTATACAACCCTCATTGGCAAGCTCTCAGAAATCCATTCACCTTTTTTGGCACAGTACTTGAAGAGTATGAATCAATACATTTTACTTTCCCGGAGGACTCTATGAGATCATCAATTTTGCACCTTTTAAGCCTTTTTCTTGTTGTGGCTTTTGCAGCTTCATGCGGAAAAAATAGTTCAAAGTCTGCCAGCAATACTAACGCTAGCAGCACTTATACTGATACTGGCTCTTCAAGTGGCCAAGTCGCCTATGATTCTTTAAAAGCTTGGCACGACAGCACTTCGGACAATACCCAATTAGGAATTCATGGCATATATCTCAAAAAATCAGTCAGTAGCTTTTTTGTTCCACAGATGTGTTTAAAAAATACGACTGTAGTGGACTGCGTAGATCCAACGGGATGCTTTAAAAGTACCGACACTGGCGTCATGGTTGGGGTAGTGGAGATGAACAGAACAACTTTCTTGGGAATCACATCTAAGAAGTATGGAGATTGTAATATTACGAATACTTTCACCCCCTATTTGAAGAAAAATAATGTGGAGCTGAGCGAAGCTGTCTTAGGCAGCAGTGGAAAATTTTTGATCAAGAGTTTGACTCAGAAATCAAATTCTATTTATAAAGTGTTTTATGGATCTTTCAGCGGCAGTATTACTCCTACCTCTTACGCCGTGATCAACATTTCGCTTCCAAGCATTGTGAACCCTACGGAAGTTGGTCAAATAAATGGAAGCCAGATCTCGAAAGGAGTCGTCCTCCTCAACTACCAAATTGTTAACTAGTACTAAATCTTTCGCAAGGCCACTTCGGTGGCCTTTTTTTTGCCTTATTTTATCGTTTTTGTCGGATAAAAATCTAAAGACTTAGCCCAGAATTAACCTATCAATTTTTTATTTCCTGATAAACTATATGAGTTTAACACTCCCTCATGAGGTACGTTTTTATGGGTTACTACAAAGCTGATATCCGTGACATTGAATTCAATTTGACTGAACTTTTGAAAGTTCAGGAGCATTCTCAATATGGTCTTGGAGAGCAAGACATTAAAGGCATTCTTGCTGAGTATAACAAGTTTGTAGAAAATGAAATTTTTCCTACGCGTGAGCCTTCAGATAAAGAGGGCGTTCGTCACGTAAATGGGAAAGTGCTGGTGCCAGAATCGTTAAAGAGTGTACAAAAAAGTTTTTATGAAAATGGTTGGTTTGCTCTCGGTATGCCTGAAGATATTGGGGGAACGCCGGTTCCTGAAGGTCTCTATGTGGCCTGTATGTCACTTGCGACCGGTGCTAACGTTGCTTGGATGATGTACCCAGGACTTTCTAGAGCTGCCCTGAATGTTGTGAACTTAAAAGGTAACGATTTCATGAAGGCCAACATTGTTCCTAAGATGATGACAGGGGAATGGGGCGGAACCATGTGTCTGACTGAAGCCGGTGCCGGATCAGACGTGGGTGCACTTCGCACGACAGCGAAACCTCTAGGGAACGGCAAGTATTCCATTCAAGGAACGAAAATATTTATTTCTTCGGGTGAGTCTGATCTTTATCAAAATAATATTCACTTAGTACTAGCTCGAACTCCAGATGCTGGTGAAGGCTCTAAGAGTATTTCTCTGTTTGTAGTGCCACGTTTTAAAATCAATGAAGATGGCTCAATTGGCGGATCCAATAATGTTGCCTGCTCCAAAATCGAGCACAAGATGGGGATCCATGCGTCGGCGACTTGTGAGATGCAATTCGGGATTGATGGACAAACTGAAGGGTGGCTCATCGGTGAAGAGTTTGCTGGAATGACCACCATGTTTATTATGATGAACGAGGCCCGTCTCTACTGTGGAATTCAAGGTGAAGCTCAAGGTAACTTGGCTTTTCAAATGGCCGAAAAATATACTAAAGAGCGGGCTCAATTCGGAAAAGAAATTATTCATCATCCAGATGTCAGAAGAAGTCTTTTAAAAATGCGAGCAATTTCTCGAGGCATGCGTGCACTTTGTTTACATACGGCAGATCTGTTTAACAGAGTCAATGATGACCATAAAGTAGAAGGAATCATCGGACTTCTTACTCCCATTTGTAAGGCCTACTGCTCAGAGCAGGGGTTTCTTGTTTCATCTACTGCACTCCAGGCCCATGGTGGTTATGGTTATTGTTCTGAATACGGTGTGGAACAATTTGTTCGAGATACACAAATTGCGATGATCTATGAAGGCACAAACGGAATTCAGGCGATTGATTTTGTGATGAGGAAAATTCTGAAGGATGGAGGAAAGTCTCTAGGCCTCTTAACTCAGGAAATTATTACTTCAGTCCAAGCCCTCGATGAAGCCAAATTTAAAAAAGAAAAAGATTTATTCAACAAGGTGCTTTTGAGTGCCCAAACCGTCATGCAGCAGTTAACTGGATATGCCAAAAATAATCAGTACAATCTGATTTTACAAAACTGTAGTGATTTTCTCCACTTTGCCTCGCAAATGGTTGTAGGATGGAAGCTTCTTCAGTCGGCGGTATTGGCCGATCAGAAAATTCAAACAACATCAGGCGAAGAGAAGAAGTATTATGAGTCCAAAGTGGTTGATTTTAAAATCTACTGCGCTCACTACTTGACTCATAATCTGTCCGTGGCCAGGACGGTGACAGATTTCACTGATGATGTGACAGCACTAGAGATTTAGCCTCGTCCGTGCTAGCATTAGTGTAATTTAAATTTAAAAGGTTACACTGTGTTAAAAGATAAAGTCTTTGAGCTTGCCCAGAAATTCTCTGGGGCAACTCACGGCAGTTCTGATTATGATAAAGATACTATTTACGTGAGGGGACATCATGACAATGAGTACGTTCCCTTAAGTTATCTTCAAAAAGAAATTCCGGAGATAGATCATATTAATAAACTCAAATCAGAAGGGTTTGTGTTTAGTAGTTATGATTTCTTGGAGATCAATGAATTCGATCAATGGTATTTAAACCAATTTAATAAAAGACTGCTTAGCAAAGTAATGAAGAATATCGGAATTCTTCATTACCCTGATCAAAAAGCCATCTTTGATACGGTTGAAGTGGTTCATCAGACTTTTCAAATTTTGAAAGATCACAAAGTTCTTATGAACGGTAAGAACCTCCCAATACAACTTGGTGAATGGTATTCAAAAATCATTTTTGGTCTGAATCAAATCAAGTCATCTTCGCAGCGGGGATTTGACTTTAAAACTGACAGTGGTCGGATTGTTGAAGTGAAAGTTCACTGGCATGATTCTACATCTCCCAAGGGAGTGAAAATTAAAAAATCACTTGCTGAGCTTTCTGACTATTGTATCATTATTTACATCGCTAAAAACTTCACCATTCGGGATATTCTCTTTTTGGATTCAGAATTCATTTTAAGAAAGTTTGATACCAAGGGGCATACCATCTTTTTAAAAGATCAGGATGTCGCAAGTTATTTTTTTAGTCGCTCAGATAAGCATTTTGAAAAAGTTGTCAATAAAATGGCTTTGCTCAAATTTGCGAGCCCAACTTTAGCATTAAAATTAGAAGATCGGTTGAATAAGGTCTAAGCCGCATGAAGCAAAGTCTTGCTTATATTGATGATAATGAAAACAATCTTGATTGCCTGGGTTTGATATTTGAGAGTGATTTCAAAATAAAAACTTTTCAAAATCCCCTCATCTTTTTAGACGACTATAAGAGTAACGATTTCACTGCTGTTCTAGTTGATATTCACATGCCCCTAATGAGTGGTTTTGATTTATATGAAAAACTGATTGAGAGTGATCGATATGATGGGTGTCCCATCTTTTTTATCTCTTCAGATGATTCTGTCTCTACGAGGATTAAATCCTTTTCTCTTGGAGCCGTTGATTTTTTAGATCGTAAAATGACTCCGCAAGAAATGTTATCACGAATAAAATCGAAGATTAAATTTCATCATATGCATCGAAATATTATTGAATTCGGAAACCTTAAGCTTAATCTCACTTTGCTTAAAGCTTCTCTGAATGATGTCGAATTAAAATTAACTTTCATTGAATTTAAGCTCTTGTGCCATCTTGTCAGAACTTATCCTGAAGCCACTAGCAAGGATGAGTTGGTAGAAATTGTCTGGTCTTCTCAGCACGTGCTGGATGCAACGATCTATACACATACATTTAATCTGAATGCTAAAATGAAAATGTGGGATCACGAAGTCATCCTTGAAAGGAAGAAGGGGATGGTGCTTACAAAAAAGAGTCAAACCGCATGAAATTTAAAATCTTGATCTTTGATGACCAGATGTTAAATATTGAGTGCTACCAAGAAATGCTCAAAGAAATATTTGTGGTGACTGGTTTTACCGAAACGGTAAATTACGAGCAAGTTTTACAAAACAACAAACCCCATGGAATTCTTCTTGATCTGCACATGCCTGTATATGATGGGTTCGTTCTTCATGATAAAATTCTTCATTCTGATCACTATAATGGATGCCCGATTTTTTTCATTTCTGGAGATGTCTCCGATGAAAGTCGCCTTAAGGCAATAACCAGTGGCGGGATTGATTTCTTTAACAGAAGTATTGGTCAGGAGGAACTAACCCTCAGACTTTCAAGCAAGATTAAGTCTTTTCTCCAAGGGAATACCCTGATTGATGTTGGGAATTTAAGGCTTGATACTTTTTTATTCAATGCTTATATCAACGACAAATTTACAGACCTGAGTCTGATAGAGATGAGAATACTGTCTTTTGTGATGAGAAGGATGCACGATCCTGTTCATAAAAATGAATTGATGACACAGATTTGGGGAGACACTTCCTCTCAAGGAAAGATGTACGTTCATTTAAGTAACATAAAATCTAAGCTTGGTGCCTGGAATCACGAATTAAGAATACGAGACAATTTCATCGTCATTGATGCTATTTAATAAAGATTATACTCAGCTACCCGACACTCAATATCCCCGTTAAAAAGAATATGTTTCTTAGATGTTTTAAGACCTACAACTTTAAGCATCGGAAGATTTCCTGTGAACAGAGCTGCTCTATGGCCTTTGTAGTTGTGTTTCCAGTGATCACCTAAGCCTTTATAGAGAGCCTTAAGTTTTTCATCTTCCCCATGCTCGAGTCTTTCTCCATAGGGTGGATTACAAAGAAAGAGGGTCTTGTTTTTATTCGGGTTTAATATTCTTGCATCAACATGACTTAGTTCAATAACGTGATCAAGTTTGGCTTTTTTCAAGTTTTCACGAGCTGAAATCAGACTCATCTCAGAGATATCATTTCCTGCAATTCTGCCTTTCATTTGACGCAATTTTTCAATCCCGTTTGCCGTTGATTCAGAAATCTCTTTAAGCATCGCCTTGAATTGTGTTTTTAGTTCTTCATCTTTTGTGAGCCATGGATAGTTCAGAAAGGTCCATTGTTTTTGACCAGAACCAAAGAGGTATTTTTCAACTTTTAAATAACTTGGGGCAATGCCACCTGCAATGAGAGCCGCTTCAATTACAAACGTACCAGAGCCACACATCCCATCAATAAAGTCCTCTGTTTCTGGTGTCCAGTTAACAAGCTTCAAGATTCCGGCAGCAACGTTTTCTTTAACTGGTGCCTCAATTTTTGCCACTCGGTATCCGCGCTGGTTGAGTGAATCGCCGCATAGATCATACATAATGGTTGCTAGGTATGGCTTGGCCTGGCCTCGGTCAATTCGGGCCAGAAATGAAACATCAGGGTAATCTTTTTCAACACTTGGCCTAATACCTTCGTGGTGCCTAAAGTAATCAACGATGGCATCTTTAAGTTTTAAATTAGCGAACTGTGAGTTTCGAAATTCGTCTCTTTCAAAGGGGAGGTCACCAAAAATAGTGGTTAAGCGGAAAGTATGCTCTAGGTCCATCAAGCTCTTCCATTTGATGTCCGTTGCCTGAAGGTAATAATCATTTTCATTACTTACTTCAAACTGAAACAAAAATTTAAAAATGCGGCTGGCCAATCGAGAGTGAAGAATGGCCTTAAGCGCTACTTCATGCGGGCCTTCAAATTGAACTCCGCCGCGAACTACCACCGTAGTTTTAGCACCTAAGTCAGCTATTTCTTTGGCCAAGAGGTCCTCTAGACCACTCGGACATGAGGCGAAGTATTCGTAATTGTATTTTTTCATGTTTTAGCCTTAGACAAACCTTTTATTAACTTCACCTTGCCCTTGAGCCCTTAGGTAAAGAATGCTAGGTTTAACCCCAATATTTATGTTTTTCGCTTATCTACCAGACCCGGAAGGGTTAGGAAAAGGAATTGTCGATGAAAGCAACTTTTTCACAGGGAACTTACGGGAATTCAAGCCTACTGAAGTACAAAGTTCGTGATATCTCTTTGGCCGATTGGGGTCGTAAAGAAATGAAGCTTGCAGAAGCTGAAATGCCTGGTCTTATGGCCCTTAGAGAAGAATTTGGCAAAACTAAGCCCCTTAAAGGAGCTCGTATTGCTGGTTGCTTACACATGACGATCCAAACAGCTGTGTTAATCGAAACTTTAACTGAGCTTGGTGCTGAAGTGACATGGTCTTCATGTAACATCTTCTCAACTCAAGATCAGGCCGCTGCTGCTATTGCGGCTACTGGTGTTCCGGTTTATGCGTGGAAAGGTATGACTGAAGAAGAGTTCATGTGGTGTATTGATCAGACAGTATTTTTTGGTGAGAAAAAAGAGCCACTAAATATGATTCTTGATGATGGCGGAGATCTTACTCAGCTAATTCTTGATAAATACCCTGAGCTTTATAAAGGCATCAAAGGGATTTCTGAAGAAACAACTACAGGAGTTCATCGTTTATACGACCTTGAAAAACAAGGTAAACTTCCTGTTCCATGTATCAACGTAAATGATTCTGTCACAAAATCAAAATTTGATAACAAATACGGATGTCGTGAATCATGCGTAGATGCTATTCGTCGTGCTACTGATGTAATGATGGCAGGTAAAGTTGCTGTTGTTGCTGGATACGGTGATGTTGGTAAGGGATCAGCTGAGTCTCTTAAAGGTGCTGGAGCTCGAGTAATCGTAACTGAGATTGATCCTATTTGCGCTCTTCAAGCTGCGATGGAAGGGTTTGAAGTTAAGAAAATGGACGATGCAATTAAAGAAGCTGATATTGTTGTTACAACGACTGGTTGCAAAGACATTATCAATTCAAAACATTTTCTTGCGATGAAAGACAAAGCGATTGTGTGTAACATTGGTCACTTTGATATTGAAATCGATATGTCATGGTTGAACAAAAACTATGGTCACACTAAAGACACTGTTAAGCCTCAGGTTGATCTCTATACTCTTGAGAACAACAAACAAGTGATCGTGCTTGCCGAAGGCCGTTTGGTAAATCTTGGATGTGCTACAGGTCACCCAAGCTTCGTGATGAGTGCTTCTTTCACTAACCAAGTTTTAGCTCAGCTTGAATTATGGTTACATACTAAGAATTACGATAAGAAAGTTTATATGCTTCCTAAGCATTTAGATGAGAAAGTGGCCCGTCTTCACCTAAGCAAAATTGGTGTTGAATTGGATACACTGACTCCAACCCAGTCTGAATACTTGGGTCTTTCTGCTTCTGGCCCTTACAAGCCTGAATACTACCGTTACTAACTTCGAAAGGGCGCCTAGAGCGCCCTTTTTTATTTTAAGGTATTTTTATTATGAAAATATTTTTAGCCTCAGATCACGCTGCTTTTGATGAGAAAAAAGAACTCTTGGAATACCTTAAGCAGAGTCATGAAGTTGTGGATGTTGGGACACATAACTCCGACTCTACCAACTATGCTGAATGGACGATGAAGTTGGTTGAAAGGGTACGCTCGGAAAATACGGTAGGAATTCTTTTATGCGGCTCAGGGATTGGCGTGAGCATGGTGGCCAACCGTTTCTCTGGAATCCGGGCAGCTCTCTGTAGGGACCAGGAAGATGCCAAAATGAGTCGTCTGCATAACAATGCAAATATTCTTTGTCTCTCTGGTAGAAGAACACCTGTAGAATTGATCAAAAAAATTGCTGATACCTTTCTCTCAAC